>JAAGZR010000188.1 GCA_024206155.1 Aliivibrio sp. | reverse complement strand
GTTTTTTTCATCCGGTCTTTATTTAAAGATCGGATGGAACTAGACCCAAAGATTTACCATCCTTATATTGCATATTCTATTTTTATAGTTATTTGGATTTTAACTAACTACTACTTCCAATCCAATTTATTGCTTAGATTCAGTGAGCAGACGTCTGTAAATATGGCAATTATTGCTAATTTAAGTTCTTATTTCGCTTTTGGCTTCGCCTTCCTATTCTCTTGCCGACTTAGTTCTGAAAACAAAAAATTAAAAGTTTGGCAGATTATATTTTTCTTTATCGAAACCATTTTTGCTCTTATTATTAATCTAATACCAAATTTGACGGTAACCGGTATTACGGTTGTTGATAAAGGGGTATTCACTATTCATTTCGGTCCATTTGCTACACTGTTTTTCCTCAATGCTTTCGTATTTATAGGTATTATCATTTATAATTTTACAAAGCTAAGAAAAAGTAAACTCCAACTCAATAAAGAGAAATCCATCTACTTGTTATTTGGTATATTAGTCTTTATGTCTTCGACCATCATTTCTCAAATTATTATTCCTATAATTTGGAAGGACTTTTCATTCGCTTGGGTTCCACCTGCATTATCAGTGACTGAAGCTGTCTTAATTGGCTATACATTGCTGTATCACCGTTTATACAGCTTCCGCTATATCTCATTCTGGTTCTCTTCTTATTTGATGAATTTAATCATCTTTTTAGTCCCATTCTTATATTTTTACAACACCAACTCAGGAATGCATTTTCCTATCAGTATTATTTTCATTATTTTTACCGGTATGTTTTGGAATAAAACCCTTTTAAAATCAAAAGTCATTGCTAGCCTTATGATATATAAAGATAAAAAGACGCCTGTTGATAAAATATATGAATTAGCTGATGAATTTAAATACTCAAGTCAGCACGCAATTACTAAGCTGGCTTTATTGCTCGACACACCACGAGATGATCTACTCTTGATTGGAAAAAATACCAACTACAATATTTTTATTCCCCATCTAGAGCAGTCTAATTCTGCCTTAGTCAAAGATGAACTAGATTATCAAATTCATTACAATCCAGAGTCTAACCATTCTGAGTTGCATCAAGTTCAAAAAGCGATGAATTCTCATAAAACAGCCTTAATTCTTCCTATTTTTGGGAAAAATAAACTGATCTCACACTTACTTATTTCCGCAAAAAAGCGAAATGGTTCAACATTTTCAAATGAAGAAATCTCAGCACTTCAATGGGTATTAACTAAAGTTCAAGGTTATATTGAGAGTGAACATAAAGTTCAACAATCTCAAGCGCTTGCAAACTCTATTGCTCATGAAATGAGAAATCCACTATCACAATTAATGTATCACTTTGAACGTATTGAGTCTCAATTAGATGAAACTGGTATTAATAAGGAATTAGAACAGGGTAAATTAGCTATTCAACGTGGTTCACAGTTAATTGATATTATTCTTAGCGAGAGTAGAGGTGTTGATATTAATCAATCTCTCTTTAAGACTTATTCTATTTCAGTGTTAACAGAGAAGTTTATCAATGAATATTCTTTTGAATCCGAAGATATTAAAAAACGAATCCATTTAGACCTTAACAATGACTTTCTTATTAATGTTAATGATACTTTATTCGGCTTTATTTTATTTAATTTATTACGTAATGCCATTCATTACTTTGAAGATCCTAATTGCTCTATATCAATACAATTAGTAAAAGGTAACACAACCAATTTATTGATATTTAGAGATACTGGCCCTGGTATTGATGCTAATATTCTACCTAATATCTTTGATGAATTTTTCACTCATAATAAGCAAGGTGGCACAGGATTAGGTCTTTCTTATTGCTTAAGAGTAATGCACTCTTTTAACGGCAATATTGCATGCTACTCAAAACAAGGAGAGTTTACTGAATTTGTTCTGAGTTTTCCTAAAAAAAGTGCTGACCATCAACCAATTAGTATTGAGCCAGCGTCAACGCAGCAAGAAACCTTTGAAAGAACTAAGATTAAAAACAGTAATTCGAAAAAAACAGTTCTTATTGTTGATGATAAAAAAGTACAAAGAATGTTAATTCAAACATTTATTGCGAATGATAATCTTGTCATTGTCCAAGCTGAAAATGGGGCTGAAGCACTTAAGATAGTTAACGAAAGGCACATAGATCTGATTTTTATGGATTCACGTATGCCAGTAATGAATGGAGCGGAGGCTGCTTTACAAATTAAAGCATGTCATCCATTGCTTCCTATCATTGCGCTAACTGGTGAATCGTGCTACGAAGAAATAATAAATATAACAACAGTAATGGATGCATACTTAACTAAGCCAATCTCCAAGCCTCAACTATTACAAACGCTTGAAAAATGGATATAAAAATAGCCAGTCAATGCTGGCTATTTATACTTGCTTGTATTATTAATTATTGAAATGGGCTCGGATCACCCGCACCAATACGAACTACATTGATTTCATCGTCACTAAAATCAACTACGGTCGTTGGTTGTTCACCTAAATAACCACCATTCATAATTAAATCTACAGCGTGCTCAAGCTGATCTCGGATCGCTTCTGGATCTGACTCTGCCATTTCGTTACCGGGTAAAATCAGCGTTGTAGACATTAACGGTTCACCTAATGCCTCTAACAGATCAAGAGCAATCTTATTATCTGGTACACGCATACCTATTGTTTTACGCTTCGGATTCATAAGACGACGTGGTACTTCCTTAGTCCCTTTAAAGATAAAGGTATAAGCACCCGGTGTGTTGTTCTTCAATAATCGAAAAATGCTATTGTCGACACGTGCATAGATTGATAACTCAGACAGATCTCGACATAATAAAGTAAAGTTGTGCTTATCATCCAAACGACGGATCTGGCAAATGCGCTCTAATGCTTGTTTATTCTCAAGCTGACAACCTAAAGCATAACCCGAGTCGGTTGGATAAATAACGACACCACCATCTCGAATGATAGCAACCGCTTGACTAATTAAGCGTGTTTGTGGGTTTTCTGGATGTACATAAAAAAATTGGCTCATTATTCCTCCTGACGAGCAGGTCGTTGTTATTATTTAAGGATTAAGCCCTACTCAAACGTTGGTAAATCCCATTCTTGCCATACTGGAACTACCCCTTCAGGTAGCCATAAATTTCTTCCTAATTCTGTCCAAGGCGACGGATAATGAAAATCAGACCCTTGTGATGCCGCTAGTTCATATTGAATGGCATAATCAGCAAGGACTCTACGCTCTTGCACACCTTGTTGAGGTAAAGCAACTTCCATTGCATCCCCTTTTGCTTCAACAAACGCAGCTAATAATCGCTTCACCCATTTTGCGGTCAACTTATAACGACCAGGATGAGCAAGTATAGCGATTCCTCCTGCGTTATGAATTACCTTAACGGCTTCTTCAATTGAACACCATTCTGGTGGAACATAGCCTATATTATTGCGTGTTAGGAACTTTTTGAATACCGCTTGCATCGTTTTCGCATGGCCTTGGTCAACTAACCACTTGCCAAAATGAGCTCGGGTTAGTGAGCCACCATCAGCCAGTGCCATTGCACCTTCTAACGCCCCGACATAACCCGCTTTTTCAAGACGTTCTGCCATTTTTCGAGCTCGAGCATCTCTACGCTGCGCTTGTTCTTCTATCAATGCAATTAATTCAGGATGATTTACATCAATATTAAGGCCAACAACATGAATATCCTTGTTGCTCCATAATGTTGAAATTTCAATACCATCAATTAAATGCACTGGTAATTCTTTTTCTTTAATTGTTTGATGTGCTTCAGCTAATCCTGCAACGGTATCATGATCAGTAATAGCAAGAACTTTCACATCAAAAGTAACCGCTCTTTCTACTAACTCAGCAGGAGACATTCGTCCATCTGACGCTGTTGTGTGACTATGTAGATCTATTTTCATAATAATTCTTGACTTTCACCTCTCGCACTAGTTTACTAGTACAGAATTAAATACTTTCTCACCAAATTTAATATTGGTCTTTGTTTTAATAGTAGGTACTTTATGCCACAGCTTAGCAAACAACAAGCATTCTTAAAAACTAGCGTGATGACAAAACGATGGTGGCACTACTTCGGGTAGTGTTTTTGTGCTGAATTAACGATTTTGACATAAAAATTATTACCCGCATTATAAGCGGGTTTTTTTATGCCTAAATGTATCAGCACCCTCAATGATAGGTGAAAATCTAAACAGTCAGTCATTAAGCCCTCACAAGTGTTAAGAAAAGAGTGGCAACAAAAGTGAAATATGCGACTATGAAAACTAATAAAAATGTAACATCAATTCAACGCATTAGCAGGGAGGCTGAAATGCAGTCAGTAATGTCCAATGATGGTCAACTAGAAGTGCTTTCCCTTGACGTTCCATACGTCTCTGATCCAACCCAACTTTATTCCACTCTATGTGAAAATAAAGAGATGAGCCTATTACTCGAAGGGGCAGAAGTTAACTCAAAACAAAACATTATTAGCTTAATGCTAATAGATGCAGCGGTACGAATTCATTGTTTTGATAAAGAAGTAACACTAGAGGCATTAACAGCAAATGGAGAATCCTTATTGAGCTCCTTAGCTCAATCTATTCCTGCTTCTCTTATTACCCTTTCTTCTAACTCCATACTGACATTACAGTTCCCAACGATTAATCAAGACCTTGATGAAGATAGCCGTTTACGTGAGCTTTCTTCTTTTGATGCTCTACGTTTTATTCAAAATCACTTTGATGTAAGTGGCCTGCCTTCCAATGCTCTATTTTTAGGCGGTTTATTTGCTTATGATTTAGTGGCGAATTTTGAAAACCTTGGTAATGCAGAAACAACCAATAAGTGTCCTGACTATGTGTTTTATGTTGCAGAATCTCTTTTGGTTATCGATCACCAAACAGAGTCTTCGGTGCTTCAAGGCTCACTGTTTAATGCTGATGCAACAATCAAAACAAACCTGTCTGCTCGACTTACTGAAATTAAAGCGTTTTGCTCAGAGCCACATACCGTACCCGAAGCACCAACGCTAGAAAGCTGTGAAGCAATTCCAAGTGTCTCCGATGAAGATTTCTGTCAAACCGTATTAGATTTAAAAGAATTTGTAATTAAAGGCGATATTTTCCAAGTTGTTCCTTCTCGTCGATTCACTCTTCCTTGCCCTGCGCCATTAGCGGCTTATCGTGAACTCAAAATCGGCAATCCAAGCCCTTATATGTTTTATCTGCAAGATCGTGATTTCACCCTATTTGGTGCTTCGCCAGAATCTGCATTGAAATACGACAAAGAAACAAACCAAGTCGAGATTTACCCAATCGCAGGCACTCGTCAACGTGGTAAAAACATCGATGGTTCTATCAACCATGATTTAGACAGCCGCATTGAATTAGAACTGCGTTGTGATACCAAAGAAAATGCAGAGCACATGATGTTGGTTGACTTAGCTCGTAATGATGTTGCTCGTATTTCTGAAGCTGGCACCCGCTATGTAGCGGATCTTCTAAAAGTCGATCGCTACAGCCATGTCATGCACCTTGTTTCTCGTGTTGTTGGCCAACTTAGAGGGGATCTTGATGCCCTTCATGCTTACCAAGCGTGCATGAATATGGGGACCTTAACGGGTGCACCAAAGATCCGTGCTATGCAGCTTATTCGTGATGTAGAAAAAACACGTCGAGGCACTTATGGTGGCGCTGTTGGTTACTTAACGGGGGATGGCAACATGGATACTTGTATTGTTATCCGCTCTGCTTATGTTGAAAACGGTATCGCTCAAGTTCAAGCCGGAGCTGGTGTGGTTTATGACTCAGAACCACAAGCTGAAGCAGATGAAACTCGAGGTAAAGCCCAAGCGGTGATCTCTGCTATTCAAAAAGCGCACTTAGCTCAACCAACAAACACGAAGGAGAATAACTAATGGCTCATATTGTATTGCTCGATAACTTTGACTCCTTTACTTACAACTTGGTTGATCAATTTCGCTCCCTTGGCTATCCAGTTACTATTTATCGAAATAGCTTATCGGCAAGTGCTTTTGAAGAAGCGGTAAACAAATTGGCTAACCCGGTTGTTGTTTTATCTCCCGGCCCAGGCGCGCCATCTGAAGCAGGCTGTATGCCTGAAGTTATTCAGCGCTTAAAAGGCAAAGTTCCGATGATTGGCATTTGTCTTGGTCACCAAGCGATTGTTGAGGCGTATGAAGGAACCGTTGCTGGTGCTGGCGAAATAGTTCATGGAAAATCGGCGATGATGACCCATAACCAACACGCAATTTTTAGTGGGTTACCAAATCCACTCTCTATTGCTCGCTATCACTCTTTAGTCGCAACAAAAGTGACAAAACAACTCACTGTTACCGCTACTGTTAATGATTTAGTCATGGCAGTTATTCAAGAAGAAGATAAGGTTTGTGGGTTCCAATTTCATCCTGAATCCATTTTAACAACTCAAGGCGCTGAGCTACTCATTAATACATTAAACTGGGCTTTAAATTTAGATTCAAGCCGTTCAGATAATAAAGAATAAGGATATTCTCATGACTCAAATTGAAGCCATTTTCACTAAATTATATGACCAAACCTCGCTTTCAGAAACAGAAAGCCAAATTCTTTTTGATGCCATAATTAAAGGCGAACTAGAGCCTATTCTACTTACTGCTGCTCTAACCTGTTTAAAAATCAAAGGAGAAACGCCAAACGAAATTGCAGGCGCAGCAAAAGCACTACTTGATAATGCCAATGAATTCCCGCGTCCTGATTATGATTTCGCCGACATTGTTGGTACAGGTGGTGATGGTTCAAATACGATAAATATCTCCACCACAGCGGCATTTGTTGCTGCGGCATGCGGGTTAAAAATCGCAAAACACGGCAACCGTGGTGTATCAAGCAAATCAGGCTCTTCTGACTTACTCGATTCATTTGGTATCAACTTAGCCATGTCAGCAGAAGACACACGAAAAGCGGTTGACGACTTAGGTGTTGCCTTCTTATTTGCACCTCATTATCACGGTGGAGTTCGTCATGCGATGCCAATTCGTCAAACCATGAAAACACGCACCATCTTTAATATCCTTGGTCCGTTGATTAACCCTGCTCGTCCAAACATTGAGTTAATGGGTGTGTACGATGAGTCACTGGTTCGTCCTATCGCTGAAACCATGGTGAACATGGGAATGAAACGCGCAGCCGTTGTCTTTGGCTCTGGTTTAGATGAAGTTGCCATTCATGGCCCAACAACCGTCGCTGAAATTATTGATGGCGAAATAAAAGAATACACATTAACGCCTGAAGATTTTGGTTTAGACACCCACCCACTTGAAGCCATTAAGGGGGGGGAACCCGAAGAAAATAAAGCCATTATTACTGATATCCTGACAGGTAAAGGGACTGACGCTCAATTGGGTGCCATTGCGGTTAACGTTGCTCTATTAATGCGCCTGTTTGGTCATGAAGATTTAAAAGCTAATGTACAAAAAGCAATAGATGCGATGAACTCAGGTAAAGCATTTGATCTGGTTCAGCAACTGGCTGCACGAGGATAAGAAAGATGACACAACAATTATCTGAGCACATCTCAGTAGAAAATACCCAAATGGCCGAAGTACTAGTAAAAATAGTTAAAGACAAAGCTGTTTGGGTAGACGAGCGTAAAACAACTCAGCCACTCAATACGTTTAAAGATGGCCTGACCAATTCAGACCGCAGCTTTTATCAAGCATTAAAAACGGGAAAAACTGAGTTTATTCTTGAGTGTAAAAAAGCATCGCCGTCAAAAGGGTTAATTCGCCAAGATTTCGATTTAGATTACATCGCCTCTGTCTACAACAAACACGCCAGTGCAATTTCTGTGTTAACGGACGAAAAATATTTTCAAGGCAGTTTTGATTTCTTGCCTGTTATTAAAGAACAAGTCTCTCAGCCAGTATTGTGTAAAGACTTTATGATCGACACTTATCAAGTCTACTTAGCGCGTCATTATGGGGCAGATGCAATCTTATTAATGCTTTCTGTTCTTAATGATGAAGAATACAGAGCGCTTGCTGAAGTTGCACACTCATTCGATATGGGGATTTTGACTGAAGTCAGCAACGAAGAAGAGTTACACCGAGCTGTTGCATTAGAAGCGCAAGTTATTGGTATTAATAATCGTAATCTACGTGATTTATCTACCGATTTAAACCGCACTAAAGAACTTGCTCCACTGCTACCAAAAGGAACGACCATTATTTCTGAGTCGGGCATTTATACTCATCAGCAAGTAAAAGATTTGGCTAAACACGCTACTGGTTTTTTGATTGGTAGCTCATTAATGGCAGAAGAGAATCTAGAGCTAGCAGCACGAAAAGTGATTCTAGGTGAAAACAAAGTATGCGGCTTAACGTCTATTGAAGATGCAAAAGCAGTCTATGAGTCAGGTGCTGTGTATGGTGGATTGATCTTTGTAGAAAAGTCACCTCGCTTTGTTTCAGTAGAGACAGCAAAAGCCATCACTCAAGCAACCGCATTAAATTATGTGGGCGTTTTCCAAAACGAGACAATCTCTACGGTTGCACAACGAGCAAATGAGCTATCTCTTGCGGTGGTTCAATTGCATGGCACAGAGAGTGAAGACTACATTGCAGAGCTAAAACAACAACTGCCAGCGGGTTGCCAAGTGTGGAATGTTATTTCTGTGTCAGATGACGCACAAAGCATTCCCCTTCCGCAAAGTCTTGCTGATAAGGTATTGGTAGATTGTAAAGTTGGATCTCAAGCAGGTGGCACTGGTGTCAGTTTTGATTGGAGTAAACTACCACATAACGACATTATGTTAGCTGGTGGTTTATCACTCGACAATACCAAACAGGCCGCACAACTTGGCTGTTATGGATTAGATTTCAACTCTGGTGTCGAATTGGCTCCAGGTAAAAAAGATCATAAAAAATTACGCGCCGTATTTAGCGCATTACGAGATTATTAAGGAAAATATCATGGCAAAATTAGATGCCTACTTCGGTGAATATGGTGGTCAATACGTTCCACAAATCTTAGTTCCTGCTCTTGATCAATTAGAACAAGCGTTCATTGATGCACAAGCAGATGACGATTTTCGCGCTGAGTTTATGACGTTACTGCAAGAATATGCAGGCCGCCCTACCGCCCTAACGCTTTGTCGCAACCTAACCAAGGGCACTAAAACTAAACTGTACCTAAAGCGTGAAGATTTACTGCACGGTGGCGCTCACAAAACTAACCAAGTATTAGGTCAAGCACTACTTGCAAAACGCATGGGTAAAAACGAAATTATTGCAGAGACTGGCGCTGGCCAACACGGCGTTGCAACTGCGCTTGCTTGTGCTCTGCTTGGTTTAAAGTGCCGTGTTTACATGGGTGCTAAAGATATTGAACGTCAAAGTCCAAATGTATTCCGTATGAAATTAATGGGCGCAACAGTAATCCCTGTTCATTCTGGTTCCTCAACACTGAAAGATGCCTGTAATGAAGCGTTACGTGACTGGTCTGCAACTTATGAAACTGCGCACTACCTATTAGGTACCGCCGCTGGTCCGCACCCATTCCCAACCATTGTTCGTGATTTCCAAAGAATGATTGGCGAAGAAACAAAAATGCAGATCCTTGCACGTGAGGGTCGTCTTCCTGATGCAGTTATTGCTTGTGTTGGTGGCGGTTCAAACGCCATCGGTATGTTTGCTGATTTCATTGGAGAAGAAAGTGTGAAATTAATTGGTGTAGAACCCGCAGGTAAAGGCATTGATACAGACCAGCATGGCGCACCACTTAAACACGGTAAAACAGGCATCTTCTTTGGCATGAAAGCCCCACTAATGCAAGATGTAGATGGCCAAATTGAAGAGTCTTACTCTGTATCTGCTGGGCTTGATTTCCCATCGGTTGGCCCACAACACGCGCATTTAAATGCCATTGGCCGTGCTGAATATGGATCAGTTACCGATGATGAAGCACTTGAGGCATTCCAAACCTTAGCGAAAGGCGAAGGTATTATTCCTGCATTAGAATCCTCTCACGCTCTGGCTTATGCACTTCAACTAGCGCACGCTGAACCAGAAAAAGAGCAGTTGTTAGTTGTTAACCTATCAGGTCGTGGTGACAAAGACATCTTCACTGTTCATGACATTCTAAAAGAAAAGGGAGAAATCTAATGGATCGTTATCAAAACCTTTTTGCTAAATTAGCAGACAAAAACCAAGGTGCCTTTGTTCCTTTTGTAACCATTGGCGATCCAAACCCTGAGCTTTCTTATCAGATTATGGAAACGTTAGTTAAGTCAGGGGCAGATGCCCTTGAGCTGGGCATTCCGTTTTCTGATCCCTTAGCCGATGGCCCTACTATTCAAGGTGCAAACATTCGTGCGCTAGACAGTCAAACAACGCCAACAATTTGTTTTGAATTAATCTCAAAAATCCGCGCTAAATACCCTGAAATGCCAATTGGCCTATTGGTTTACGCTAACCTTGTGTTTGCAAATGGCATTGATACTTTCTATGCTAAATGCCAACAAGCTGGTGTAGATTCCGTGTTAATTGCAGATGTACCAACCAATGAATCTGGAGAATTTAGAGCAAGCGCACTCAAGCATAGCGTTCATCCAATCTTTATCGCACCACCATCAGCGTCAGATGAAACGCTAGAAACCGTTGCTAAATTAGGTGGCGGCTACACTTACCTTCTTTCTCGTGCTGGTGTGACTGGTGCAGAAACCAAAGCAGGCATGCCTGTTGCTCAGCTATTAGAGCGTTTAAATCAATTTGATGCGCCTCCTGCCATTCTTGGTTTTGGTATTTCAGAACCGGCACAAGTTGAAGAAGCGATTAAGGCGGGTGCAGCAGGCGCAATCTCAGGCTCTGCAACAGTAAAAATAATTGAGCAATACCAAGATAACTCTACGGCATTACTTGAAGCCCTGTCTTCTTTTACTGCCGCAATGAAACTCGCAACACAAAAGTAACACTTATCTTAAAACCCTTCCTAAAAGAGCTCATTACGAGCTCTTTTTTATTTATAATCCAAAAAGATATTGTTCTAAGACGTTAATTATCAATTAATAAAATAGAATAAAAAATCTAAAGAAATCGATTACTAATCAATAAAAGATACAAAAAAAACACAACAACACCCATATAATGAAATCTATTTGATAAAATTGTTGATAGATGTAAATTTTACATGTACAACAGCTACCGATATATTTAACTAACGAATAGCTCAGTAATAAGAGATAAAAACCACCTTTTATTACGAAAGCAATGCAGAGGAAAAAAAAGTGTTACAACAGAAAGGACTTCTCAACAATATCGGTGTTCAAGTCGTTATTGCGATGATCGTAGGTACAATGGTTGGTGCAACAATGGGCCAATCTGCTGCTATGTTCGCCCCACTAGGAACAATCTTCATTAACCTAATCAAAATGCTGGTTATCCCACTGGTTGCAGTAGCGCTTATTTCAGGTGCAGCAGGCTTAGGCAACAGTAGCAATGCAGGCAAAGTTGGTGTAACTACTTTAGGTTACTTTGGTATCACTTCAGCACTTGCTGTCGCACTTGCTCTGTTCATGGGTGAAATTTTTGAACCGGGTAAAGGCATTGATGTTTCTGGCGTTGAAGGCATGTTCTCATCAGCGTACGCAGCGAAAGGTGAGTTACCTACTTTCTGGGCGACCATCACAGGCATGATCCCAACCAACGTTTTCCAATCATTAAATGAAGCAAACATTCTTCAGATCCTCGTTTTCTGCTTATTTTTTGGTATTGGTCTTTCTAAATTAGAAAAAACACGTCGCGAGCCAATGATCAATGGTGTTAACTCTATTGTTGATGTAATGGTTTGGATGATTAACAAAGTGATGATCATCGCCCCTATCGGCGTCTTTGGTCTAATGGCGGAAGCGGTTGGTACGTTTGGTTTTGGCGCGTTAATGGTCGTATTTAAACTGTTTATGGTTTATGTTGCCGCTATTTTTGTGTTCGGTTTTATCGTTTACCCGTTAATGGTAGGCCTATTAACTAAAACCTCAGCCAAGAAATTCCTTCTTGCAATGAAAAAGCCACAAGCCGTTGCTCTATCTACCGCCTCTTCAATGGCTACACTGCCAGTAACAATGGAAACTGTTGAGAAAGACTTAGGTGTTCGCAACTCTACCGCATCATTTGTTCTGCCATTAGGCGCAACCATCAACATGTCTGGTAACGCTATTTACTACGGTTTAGTTGCTATCTTCTTTGCTCAGCTATTCAACATTGATTTATCAATTGGCGCTTATGTTGCGATTATTGTTACCTCAACACTAGGTGCTGTTGGCCAAGCTGGTGTTCCTGGTCCATCATTCTTAGTGGTTGCGGTTCTACTTGCTGCGGGCATTCCAATCGAAGGTCTACCACTACTGTTCGCTCTTGACCGTATCTTCGACATGATCCGTACTGCGCTTAACATCACTGGTGATGCAGCGTGTGCTGTGATTGTTGACTCAATGGTTGAAACAACAGACACAATAGATACCCCTATTGAGAATAAAGAAGCGTAATATTTGTTTTCTTGAATATATTATTAGGCCAATTCGTATAAGTTGGCCTTTTCTTTTTCTATCTATTCCGCAAAAATGTAACAAGCAATTTTTAGCGATTCCCTCCCTTCTAAATTTTCGATACACTCGCTACATAATTAATTATTGGCTCAACCTATATATGAAACAGATTTTAGATTTTATCCCACTGATCATCTTCTTCACGCTATACAAGATGTACGATATCTACACGGCAACAGGTGCACTAATCATTGCGACTGCAGTGCAGCTAGTCGTAACTTACGCCCTATACAAAAAAGTTGAAAAAATGCAGCTTATCACCTTCCTTATGGTGACAGTATTTGGTGGTATGACGATATTCTTACATGATGACAATTTTATTAAATGGAAAGTTACCATTGTTTATTGTGTATTTGCAGCAGGTTTAATCGTTACCCACATTCTTGGTAAACCAGTAATCAAAGGTATGTTAGGCAAAGAAGTGACATTATCTGATGATAAATGGGCAAAAATAAACCACGCATGGGTTTTATTCTTTACCATTTGTGCGATTGCTAACTTATACATTGCATTTGAAATGCCATTGGATGTGTGGGTAAACTTTAAAGTCTTTGGCTTATTAGGATTAACCTTCTTATGTACTCTATTTACAGGTATGTACGTCTACAAATACATGCCAAAAGAGAAAAAAGAAGAACAAGAATAGCTAAAACGATAATGATTAAGCCGTGTATACAACACGGCTTTTTTATGTGCTAAAATCGGCTTAATTTCATTTTAGTTGTATTGGAAACCACTTTGACAACTCCATCTCACTTTGGACAAGCCCCTAAAGGCCAACTGCTTCTTCGTACTCTCTCTATGCCCGCTGACACTAATGCGAATGGTGATATTTTTGGTGGCTGGATTATGTCACAGCTTGATTTAGCAGGTGGTATTTTAGCGAAAGAGATTTCAGGGGGACGCATTGTTACGGTTTCAGTATCAAGTATTACCTTTAAAAAACCCGTAAAAGTAGGCGATGTGGTTTGCTGCTACGGTGAATGTGTGAAAATTGGCCATACTTCAATGTCAGTTAATCTTGAGGTGTGGGTTAAGCCAATTAAAGAACACGGTGTTGGAGATCGCTTTATGGTTTGTGACGCCACTTTTAACTATGTTGCGATTGATTCGAATGGAAAACCGCGTCCAATCCCTAAAACTGCGTAGTTATTAAAATTTTTCTGATTAATTAGTAAAAAGCTCTGGTTTATGGCTAGAGCTTTTTTTATGATAGTTAAATCAATGACGATACAAAATAAAAGGACTCAACTATGTGGTATGTTATCTTTTCTCAAGATGTTGAAAATAGTTTAGAACGTCGTATAAGTGTTCGTGAAAAACATCTAGAGCGCCTTACCCTGCTACAAAATGAAGGTCGTTTATTGGTAGCAGGACCAATGCCTGCAATCGACTCAGAAAACCCAGGAGAAGCAGGCTTTACTGGTTCAACGGTAATAGCTGAATTTAATTCATTAGAAGCAGCTCAAGAGTGGGCTAACAATGATCCTTATATTGATGCTGGGGTTTATGCGAATGTTATCGTGAAACCATTTAAAAAAGTTCTGCCCGCTTAATTTCCTGTTTAAACATGACCATGACTCTATTCATGTTCATAACTCACTTGTATTTAACTAAAAAGAATCACAATGAAAAAACTTATTCTTACTGCGTTAAGCGCTATGCTGCTTTCAGGTTGTGCTTCTAACGAACAGCAACAAAAAATAGAAATGTTGGCAGATTACCGTGCCAGTATTCTTGCTAGTACCGTTCCATTAGAGATGGGACAACTCACTTTAATTCAAGTAAAAGAGAAGCAAGGTGTGGTTGAAATGATCTTTTTAGACAGTGGTTCTGGTGAAATGAGTACGAATCAAATCATTGAAAACAGTATAACCACTTACTGTAATGATAAAGAAATCCGTCCAGTGCTAGAAAAAGGCGTTTCTTATCGTTACCTAATTCGTAACGCTCGTGGTCAAAAACAAAACGATATTTTTGTTGATGAACAATCTTGTTTAGATCGTGAGCAGATGAACGAAGAAAAATAATATAAATAATCTATGGCCTTATGTTTACTTAAATGTAAGGCCATTTAAATACATTAACCTACCGTTTTTTAACTCCCCCCTCTTATTAAGACTAATCGTAGTAAATAACGTAATTAAAACCCTATTATTCGCGAATCAATAAAATACTTAATGACAGCCTTAATGATTAGGGTTAATGTTAATAGAAATTATTATCATTACTGAGTTTATGTTAATTACACACAAAGACTATTCTAAAGTCGCCTTTCCATTCATTATATCCACCGTCACTCAACCCTTACTAGGTGCTGTTGATACTGCTGTCATTGGGCATATGGGCATTTCTGAGTTAATCGGAGGTGTAGCCATAGGCACTGTTATCATGAATACCATATATTGGTTATTTGGTTTTTTCCGTGTAAGTACGACAGGACAAAGTGCAATAGCTTTAGGGAAAGGATGCAATTCAAGTTTGATAAATAGCTTAATGAGACCACTCATACTTTCTGCATTCGTCGGCTTTATGTTTATTGTTTTCCAATCACTAATTTGGAGAGGTGCTCTGTGGGCTATATCTCCAGAGCCTCTTGTTGCTGACCAAGCTCATTTGTATTTTAGAATACTAATTTACGGTGCCCCTTTTGTTCTAATAAACTATTCAATTATCGGATGGTTAATGGGACAAGCAAAAGCAAAAGAAACTCTCTATACGCAGGTTTTTGGTAACCTAATCAATATTATTCTTGATGTAGTTTTTGTTTTTTACTTTGATCTTGGTGTGGTTGGCGTCGCTTATGCAAGTTTAATAGCTCAAATCATAACGCTTATTATTGGTGTAATAATTGTATTAAAAACAAGTCAAATCCCGATATCCGCATTTTTACAGTCAACAAAAATTAGTAAAGAAGATTTATCCGTCATTGTTTCATCTAATTCTGATTTATTAATACGCACTATATGCATATTAACCTTCTTTAATATGATAGCGCGTATAGGCTCACAACTTGGAACTGACGTACTAGCAACTAATGCCATTTTGATGCAAATCACTTTCATTATTAGCTATATGTTTGATGGTATCGCAAATGCATCGAGTGTATTTGCAGGTAAATCCATCGGACAAAAAGATCAAACTATGTTCGACCAAGTAATGAAACTCAACGCTCAATGGACTGTTGGATTTATAATAGCTCTTACATTAATAGTCATAACATTTAAAAATAGCCTTATTTTGCTCTTTACCGATCAAGTTGAACTCATCACTCTTTATCAAACAATGACACCTTGGGTAATCATCTTTCCGGTCGTTGCAGGGTTTGGTCTAACTATTTACGGCATTTTTACTGGTACCGGCACAACACGCCCAGTGAGAAACTCAAGTTTAGTCACTCTATTATTGTTTTTAGTCGTACAGATATTCACTGTTAATTGGTGGGGAAATCATGGGCTTTGGTTTGCGTTTACAATTTTTTACTTAGGTCGAGTTGTTTTTTTATACCCATTTATTTATCAAATAAAGCAAAAAATTCTTTAATTTCAGAGGTATTAATTAAAGATGCTGGATATTCACTACACCAGATTTGACAATCTAGCCCTCTTTTGAATAATTTAATGTTAAATTAATCAGTTATTACTCTTCTCTACTTTTCATTATTATTTCAAAGTGATAGAATTGTTATGTTATAACATATCATTTAAAGAGCTAATGTGAATTTACCTATCATTTCAGTCAACCAGCTAAGCATATCAACCCCTTCAAAAGTACTATTTAAAGGCATTGATTTCGACGTATCTCGCGGTGAGCTATTAGCGGTTATGGGACCTTCTGGCATAGGTAAATCAATGTTAGTTCGGGCTATTTCTGGTTTTACTTCAGAGTCCATTCAAGTTAAAGGTAATATAACGCTTTCTGGTAGTGACGTTTCTAATGTCCCTCTGCAAAATAGACCTGCAACTCAGCGCCCCGCATTTATATTTCAAGATGCGCTTCAGGCTCTTAATCCACTAGTCTCTGTAGAATCACAACTGTCTCTAGCCTTAACTGGCACTCAGGCAAAGCCAAATAAAATAACAAACAAAACGATCATAACGCTTCTCAAAAAACTTGAATTCACAGAACCAGACCTAATACTTCCCCTATACCCAAGTCAATTGTCTGGAGGTCAGCGTCAACGAATATGTATCGCAATAGGCCTTCTAAGTAATGCTGACGTTCTTATCGCTGATGAACCGACAAGCGCACTAGACCCTATAACAGAAAAAGAGATCCTAGCGTTAATCCGAGAAAATATTAAAACAAAACAGCTTGCAGGGATACTCATTACTCATCATCTTCATAGCGCTTTAGCATGTGACAAACTGCTTATTCTTGATGAAGGGAAAGTGATTGCATATGGCACACCTTTGGAAGCTTTAAGCTCTAGCTCACACTCTTTTTGTTGTTCATTAAAAGCGCTCATTGTATGAATAAAATGATGACATCAATTCAATTTAATAATGTATCGGTCCACCACTACTCTTTGCCTCGTTGGTTAGGAGGTAAGCCCTTTAAAGCTCTTAATAATATAAACTTATGTATTAAAGATAAAAACCTAGCCATTGTTGGTCCTTCAGGAGCCGGCAAATCAACCTTAATTGAATTATTATTTGGACTACGTAAAACAACGAGCGGCCATATCACACTCTTTGGGAATTCTTTGCCAATAAGATCACGTAAAGACCAAATCAGTGTATCTAAGCGAATGCAATTGATACCACAAGAACCACATACAAGCTTAAATCCTTACTACACTATTTATCAAATCTTGCGTGAGCCTCTGCTAAACTTTAAGGATGAAAGTGATCATACAGCAAGGATTAAAGAAACCCTTAAAGAAGTCGGCTTATCAAAGAAGTTACTGTCATTAACCTCACAACAGCTTTCTACAGGTCAAGCACAACGAGTTGCTATTGCTCGGGCATTAGTCGTTAAGCCATCAATTCTTATTGCTGATGAACCAACCAGCAGCCTCGATCCTGTTAGTCGCCAAAAGATACTTGATTTATTAACGTCATTAAAATCACGCTTAAATATGCGCCTTATTTTAATTACACATGACCTGCAAGCAGCACAAACGTTATGTGATGACATTTTAGTTCTAGATCATGGGGAAATTGCTGAATTTGGTCCATCTAACCAAATAATGACAACGCCTAACCACGCTACCACTCAAGCCCTGATTAATGCTCAATCTCTAATCATACCTAACCAACCATATAACTAATGGAATGAAATATCATTATGCGTCTCCATACAATAAAGCTAGCTTGCATGCTTGCATTGACTCTACCTTTGACTGGTTGTTTTGATGCTAAAGTCGATGCTGATAAAGAAAACGTCGAATCAGTAATTAACATTGCCATGATGCAACCGCCAAGGACTGGCCTATCCCCTTTATCTGATGATGCTTTCAAGTTATCTCGATGGAGTACAGCAGAAACTCTAGTAAACTTAAATGCGCAATCTAACGCAGTGCCTATGCTAGCAACCGCATGGGAACAAGTAGATCCTCTTATTTGGCATTTTACTGTCCGACAGGGTGTTACTTTTCATGATGGTTCAACATTAGATGCATTTGCAATCACTAACTCTTTACAGAAAGCATTAGAAGCTGCGCCTAAACCTCGTATTCTTGATGGTATCGATTTAAAAATAAAAGCACTAAACGATTCTACTGTCGAGATTGGTACTACTTTTAACGATCCTCTTTTACCAAACCGTCTATCTAGTCCTCAATTGGCAATTCTAGCTTCAGATGCTTATAAAAAAAATGGTCAAGTAGTACCTACTGGGATGGGAACAGGCCCATTTGAGCTAATCAAAATTAATGGCAGTACAAGTGCTAAACTCCATCGATTTGATGGTTATTGGGGTGAGAAAGCGCAAATAGATACTGTTAATGTTGAATATGTTCCAAACGGCTTTTCTCGTGCAGCAGCTCTACGTACGGGCACTGCAGATATTGTTGAAGCCGTACCTGTGTCACAAATTGCAACCATTGACTCAGAACTCCTTCATGAAGTGGCGATGCCAAGAACAAATACGCTTTACTTAAATAACCAATCAAAGGTTTTCAGTCAGCTTTCACTGCGTAAAACCGCAGCAGCAGCTATTGATAAACAGCAAATAGTGGAAATGGTCTATGAAAACCATGCAGATATCGCTCAAGGTTTATTTGGTCCAGCTTTAACTTGGGCAGCTCCACTTCGACCAGAGAAAAGCGTTTCTGCTAAAAATTTAAAAGCAAATGGAGAAACTATTGTAATTGGTACTTTCACTGATCGTGCTGAACTTCCAGAAGTCGCAGCACTTTTAAAACAGCAATTTGAAGCTGTCGGCTTTAATGTGAAGCTTGATATCCGTGAATATGCCCAAATTGAAAATGATGCCTTAGCGGGTAAATTTGATGCGTTTATTCTCTCCCGTGCAACAGTACTCGATTCGGGTGATCCTGTCGCTTACATGATGAGTGACTTTGGGTGTAAAGGTTCATATAACCTTGGACAGTATTGCTCAAAAGACGTTGATAGTGCGCTTTATCATGCCGATTTACAATCATTAGGAAGCAAGCGACAACAAGCGATAATTGACGCTGAACAGAAAATATTAAATGACTTCGCTGCTATCCCTCTACTGCATGAACGTGTAATTCAGGGCGAAAGTAAAAGGGTTCAGAATGTGGTTCGTGATCCGAGTGAACGCCGTTTAATTAACCAACAAACGCAGGTTAACTAAAGTAAATGTTTTCTGTTTCAACAATACGCTCAGTATTATCAATAGTAACACCTTGGTTATCTCGACTAATTTCACTTACTGCCGTAGTGATTTTAGTTGGTTTAATACCAGAAATTGCGGGCATAGATCCAAGCCAATCAATTCTTAGGGCACGGTCTGGTCAACAGCAATTGTTAACGGCTGAATCTTTGCAAGCGGTACGAACAGATCTTCAACTGGATCGTAGTGGTTTTGAACGATTAGTGGATTGGTTTTCTGGGCTAATAAGAGGTGATTTAGGTGTATCTTGGATAGATGGGTCTTCGGTGATCTCAGCAATCCAAAATGCACTATCTACCTCTCTATTTTTAATGTCTACCGCATTAATGTTGACTGTTATCCTTTGCAGTATAACTTTAATGAATACATTAAGACTTTGGAAAAAAGGGAAATTAAAAAGCAGTCATAATTCTTTAAGTATTGTTTTTATATCACTACCTGAATACGTTATTGCTTCTTTATTAATTTTATTTTTTGCTATCTGGCTTGGTTGGTTTCCCCCTTATGGTTGGCAAAGCTGGCAAAACGTTTGGTTACCCAGTTTAGCGCTCGCTTTACCTGCAAGTGGATTATTCAGCCGATTATTACACGATAGCTTAGTACGAGTATTTAATGAGCAATGGATCACTACTTGGTTAAGCGCGAATGTACACATAAGCCAAATAATTCGGTTCGCCCTCAAAAAGGCACTCAGTAGTCTGCTCCCTCAAATTGCAATGATTATCATAGGGATCACTGGTGGAGCGGTTGCAGTAGAGCAAATTTTTTCAATTCCAGGAATTGGTCGCCTCATTCTTAGTGCAACAAAAGCACAAGATCTGCCCATTCTTCAGGGTGGCTTATTAGTGCTATTGTTTTTATCTATTATGATCAGTAGTTTTGGGCTTCTATTACAGCAATTAATATTAGGCGATAGCCTTAAAAGCGGAAAATTAATTAGTAGTTATTCAACATTTCAATTTACTAAAAGCTTACCAAAACAATTGATCGCATTTAGTATTTTTTCATTCTTATTACTAATTGCTATTTGGTCATTATTTAGAGACCCATATTCTAGCCAATTTGCTCGCTTAGCTTCAGCTAATATGCAAATTCCGTTAGGTGCCGATGGAATAGGTAGAGACTTATTGGCTCGTATTGGCACAGGCATGGTGTCAACATTTCAAGCTGGAATTTTAGCGACATTTCTAAGCTTATTGACGGGTATTATCATGGGACTTAATAGCCGCTTTACTCAAGGGCTTATTGAGATCACAAAAGGAGTTCCGTACATCGTTGCTGGATTATTAGTCGCTGGCATTTCAGGTATGAATGAAAATAGTGCACTTATCGCGATTGTTTTAGTGTCATGGGCTCCACTTGCCGCACATTGTGCAAGCTTACTCGTCGAGGCTAAAGCTCAACCCTATGTCCATTTGGCCCCTACTTGGGGAACAAATAAGTTAAAAATTTTCCGTTTTTACTTATTGCCTTATATCCTGCCTCCATTATTACGACATACTCTATTAAAGTTACCTGTAATAACATTAAGCTTAACTTCTTTAAGTTTTATTGGATTAGGTGCAAAGCCACCGGAACCAGAATGGGGATTAATGATAGCAGAAAACCTTCCTTATATAGAAAGAGCTCCGCAAGGTGTCTTAGGTCCAATAGTTGGACTTATTCTTATGGGAGTGGCAATTAACCTATTGTTCGATGATTAATAGAAGCCCTCTTATCACAAGAGGGCTTATAATATAACGCTTACCTAACGCGTAAAGCGCATCACTTTTAAGCCGCTTTCAGGATTAATATCTGCAAACTCTGGCGGGTTATCTAAGCGCTCTACAAACTTCAGCTCTGGTGCTTCTTCAGCCATACCATCAATTAAGAAATCAGTAGATACTGCTGGCGAATTCACACAAGCTAACACTTCACCCGTTTCACTCAATAAGCTTGGTAAGCGACGTAAGATCTTTTGGTAATCTTTGGTTAATGCAAAACTGCCTTTTTGGAAACTTGGCGGATCAATAATGATCAAATCATACAAGCCTAATTTCTTAATCTTACCCCAAGACTTAAAGATATCATGACCTAAGAATTTAACTTTAGACAAATCATGATCATTTAAACGGTGGTTATCACGACCGCGGCTCAACGGGCCTTTCGCCATATCTAAATTAACAACTTGAGTCGCGCCACCCGCAATGGCGGCAACAGAAAAGCCACACGTATATGCAAACAAGTTTAATACCGATTTACCTTCACTGTGCGCTTGAACCCATTTACGACCATAGCGCATATCTAAAAATAGCCCCATGTTCTGGTTCTTTTTAAGCTCTAGCTGATATTTTAGGCCATTTTCAATAGCAACTGGGAAGGTTTCTTCATTGCCCCACACGACTTGAGTTGGCGCTAACTCTTGATAACGATGCTGCAATAAAATGGCTTGGCCTTTAGCATTTTTCCATGTGTCAGAGCCGGCAAATGCGTGCAGCTTTGATTCTAAAGCTTCAACAAAAGTAGGCTCTTGCTCTTTAAATAACGCCACCACTAGTTGACCTTGAAGCCAATCAACCGTGAGCTGTTCTAAGCCTTCAAAACATTGTCCACGACCATGGAATAAACGACGAAGCTCATTCTGTGGTGTTGCTAACTGCGCTTCTAAATGAGTAAATAACGTATCTAATGCTTCTATCTTCATGATTTTTTCTTAATCTCTGGCCAAGTTAATGCCCACGGTGTTTGCCACTGCGCTAATCCAGTTAGAATCGTGTCATCTTGCCACTCTTCACCTTGCTTTGGTGTTTCTAAAAATTCAAACACTTGCTCTTGATAGGTAAATCGCAAAGCATATGCATGAAGGTAACCACGATCTGCTTTGGATGAGCTATAAATTAAATCACCTAAAATACCCGAACCGACGCTTTTTAATGCAACTCGAATTTGATGAGTTTTACCAGTATGAGGCTTACATAAAAACAGGCGATTGCCATTATGTGCAGCCGTTGAGAAAAACTGAGTAATTGCAGGGTTTTCTTTACTGTTAATCAGCTTCCATGACGCTCTACGTGAACGCTCCATATCGCCAATAACCAGACCTTGTTTTTTCTTAGGCTTTTTATCACCAATAGCGAGGTAGTATTTTTCAACCAAACGCTTTGCGAATAATTGTGATAATTCACTGGCTGCTGATTGGTTTCGTCCAATAAGCAACAACCCCGACGTCATCTTGTCTAAACGGTGAATTAAATAAAGCTGCTTATCACCAGTTACTTTAGCCAACTCAATCAATAATGAGGTTTCACCATCATCTTTATGAACACTGATGTTTGGGTGCTTATTTATAACAAGAAAATCTGAATTTTGATAAAGGATATCGAACATTGGCGCTCCTAAAAGTAAGCGCAGAGTATAGCGAGGTTGGTTTCTCAATTCCAACAAAAACGCCGATCAGATGATCGGCGTTATCTTTGAATCTAAATCATTCTGAGCGATAGATTTACTTATGACGTTCTTTGAGTTTGTTGATCACATCATCAAACGACAAACCTTGATCTTGAAGCAGAACAAATAGGTGATACATCAAATCAGCCGATTCACACACTAGCTCCGCCTTGTCACCCGACGTCGCTGCAAGCGCGACTTCAACGCCTTCTTCGCCAACTTTCTGCGAAATACGTTTGGTGCCACGGGCATAGAGACTTGCTGTGTAAGATGAGTCAGGGTCAGCATTCTTACGATCGGCAAGTAGCTGTTCCAACTGATGAAGCCACACCAATTGTGTTTCTTCGGTTTTATCACCATCCCAACACGTTGTTGTTCCTGTATGGCACGTTGGACCAACAGGGTTTACTTTAATAAGCAGAGTATCGTTATCACAATCTAAAGAGATATTCACCAAATTCAAGCTGTTGCCCGACTCTTCACCTTTGGTCCATAAACGATTTTTAGTACGAGAAAAAAACGTTACTTTTTCTGTCTCTAACGTTTTAGCCAGAGCTTCTTGGTTCATGTAACCCATCATCAATACTTGGCTTGAAGCAAAATCTTGAATAATAGCAGGCACTAAACCATCCACTTTTTCCCAATCAATTCGTGTTGCTAATTCTTGTTGGCTCATCGGCGCACCTCTACATCCTGTTCGGCTAAATATTCTTTCAACTCACCAATATTGATGATTTGCTTGTGAAATACTGACGCTGCTAATGCACCATCAACATTGGTTTTCTTATAAGCATCCGCAAAGTGAACCATTTCACCGGCACCACCTGACGCAATCAATGGTACATGGCACACTTCACGTACCATTTTCAATTGTTCTAAATCGTAACCATTACGAACACCATCTTGGTTCATCATGTTTAAGACGATTTCACCCGCCCCACGCTTTTGAACTTCTTGCACCCAATCTTTGGTTTCCCATTTGGTTGCTTTCGTGCGTTCTTCATCGCCAGTAAATTGGTAAACTTGGTATTTACCCGTTTCTTTATCAAAGTAAGAATCAATACCCACTACGATACATTGAACACCAAATTTATCCGCAAGTTCTGTGATGAGTGCAGGATTAGCTAGTGCAGGTGAGTTAATTGATACTTTATCAGCACCAAACTCTAAAATCTTTGCTGCATCTTCAGCAGTTTTAATTCCACCAGCAACACAGAATGGAATATCAATCACCTCTGCAACGCGTGCGACCCAGCTTTTATCTACTACGCGTCCATCACTTGATGCGGTAATATCATAAAAAACCAACTCATCGGCGCCTTCTTCTGCGTAACGCTGTGCTAACGGAACGATATCACCAATTATCTCGTGATTACGAAATTGAACGCCTTTTACTACTTGACCGTCTTTTACATCAAGACACGGAATTATTCGCTTTGCCAACATTGAAATGCCTCCTCTGCGGTAAATTTACCATCAAGAAGAGCTCGACCCACAATCACACCTGCAACACCAGAGCCTTTTAGCGCTGCGATATCATCTAATGAGCCAATGCCACCGGATGATTGAAATTGAACTTGTGGGTACTGTTTACATAGGTCTACGTAGAGTTCTACATTCGAGCCTTGCAGTGTGCCATCGCGTGAAATATCAGTACATAATACGTGCTTAAGACCAACCGTTAGATAATCTTCAAGCAGCGCTTCAATAGTCACACCTGAATCTTCTTGCCAGCCTGAAATAGCAACGTTACGTGTGCCGTTTTCATCAATGTTGATATCTAGCGCTAACACGATTTTTTCAGCACCGTATTTTTCCATCCACCCTTTGACAAGCTCTGGCTGTTTTACCGCTGTAGAACCAACAACCACACGTTGTGCGCCTGCGTTTAATAAATCTTGAACATCAGCTTCATTACGTACCCCACCACCAATTTGAATATTGGCAGGCGTACTTGCTAACAAACGTGCGATCAAATCCAATTGACGCGCTGTTGTGTCTTTTGCACCCGTTAAATCCACAAGATGTAGCCAATTTGCACCCGCTTGGTGGTACAGATTAAACTGCTCCGCTGGATCAACTTTGTATTCTGTTACTTGCCCGTAATCGCCTTGGAATAAACGAACCACTTGGCCTTCAATTAAATCTAATGCTGGAATGATCATAAATATCCTTTTACGCCTCACTTTACTGTGAGTTCCTAATTTTTATTTACGCTATCAAATACTGTACTTTCGACGTAGTAGGATTCAGGACGCTTCGCTTTCAGGTTTCAGGGGGAGTTGCTGTGATATTAGGGTTAACCCCTACCCACCCCTGAACCCTTTGAGGGAGCTTGCGACCGATCTGAACTCTGCTTTTCTTACAACTCCAAAAAGTTCTGAATAAGCTTTGAACCTACTTTACTTGAGCGCTCTGGGTGAAACTGAACACCGTAATAATTACCCACTTGTAGCGCAGCGGTAAACGGTTGTCCATAGTCACAAGAAGCAATCGTATAATCACCCACTTGCATACCAAAACTGTGTACAAAGTAAAAGTAACTGTTCTCTGGAATGTCTTTAAACAACGGATTACCTTCAACTGACTTAATGGTGTTCCATCCCATGTGAGGCAGTGGTAAATCACCGGTTTGAAGCTTACGAACTTCGCCGCTACATATACCTAAGCAATCCACAATTTGATCTGCTTTTTGACCTTTCTCTTCAGAAAGCTTACCCAAAAGTTGCATACCTAAACAGATACCCAACAATGGCTTTTCCACTTGCTTAACCAACTCAATGAGGTCACGTTCAGCCAAGTTTTTCATCGCTTCACTTGCTGTGCCAACACCCGGTAAAAACAACTTATCCGCAGCTAAAACAACTTGCGGATCACGGCTTATCGTAACGTCATAACCTAAACGCTCAATCGCAAATCTCACTGATGAAACGTTAGAGCAGCCCGTATCAATAATAACGATGTTTTGCTTTGTCATAGTCACTCCTACAATACGCCTTTTGAGCTTGGCAGTTCATTGCCTTCTACTTTAATCGCTTGGCGTAACGTGCGACCAAACGCTTTAAAAAGGCTTTCAATAATGTGGTGATCATTATGACCCGCAGAAGAAAGGTGTAGAGTACAAGCAAGAGTATCAGTTAGAGAGCGGAAGAAGTGAACCACCATTTCTGTTGATAAATCCCCCACTTGATCACGACTAAATTCAGCATCAAATTTCAGATATGGACGACCTGATAAATCTAATGCACATTGGGCTAAACACTCATCCATTGGTAAGCTAAAACCAAAGCGGCCAATACCACGCTTATCACCCAAGGCTTCTTTTAACGCTTCGCCTAGTGCAAGAGCCGTATCTTCAATCGTGTGATGATCATCAATGTGTAAGTCGCCCTCTACATTGATCTTCATTTGGAAACCACCGTGCGTAGCAATTTGATCAAGCATGTGATCAAAGAAGCCAAGACCGGTACTGATCTCATTACCGCCTTGTTCATCCAAATTAACAAACACTTTAATGTCCGTTTCTTTGGTTGTGCGGATAACTTCTGCAGTACGAGCATTGACGGTCAGATCTTTTAAGATCGCAGGCCAGTTCATTGTCTCAGGGTTATATTGAATACCACGAATCGCCATGTTCTCAGCCAATTGAAGATCTGTTTGGCGATCACCAATCACGACTGAGTGTTGAAAATCCACTTTCCCGCCTTGAAGATACTCTTTTACCATGCCTAACTTTGGTTTGCGGCATGAGCAGTTGTCTTCTTCAAAGTGAGGACAGATCAGTACATCATCAAACGTCACACCTTGAGATTCAAAAAACTCCATCATCATATTGTGTGGCGCATCAAACTCAGCTTGTGGGTAGCTATCTGTACCCAAACCATCTTGGTTCGTCACCATCACTAAGCGATAACCCGCCTCTTGAAGAGAAAGTAGAGAAGGAATAACCAAAGGCTCAAACTTTAGCTTATCTAGACGGTCTACTTGAAAATCCACCGGCGGCTCAACAATTAAGGTGCCATCACGGTCAATAAATAAAATCTTTTGCTGTTTGCTCACAGGAACGTCCTTTTAATTCTTCTTAATAACCCCAAGCCTTATTCCTAAGCTTGAAGGATAAATTATACCAATCACAGTAATTGATTACGGATAAAACCCAATGTTTTCTCACACTCTTCGCGGTTACCCACACTAATACGTACGCAATTTTCAATTGGTGAGTTACGTAAAATAATGCCGTGGTCCCATGATGCTTTAAATACCGCGTCACCATCAGTAAACTTCACTAACAAGTAATTACCCCAACCATCAAACACAGTAACTCCAGGCAGTACCATTAGCCCTGCTTGTAAATAAGCACGGTTTGCACTTAAATCAAGCATTTGGTATTTCATGCGAGCTAAACCGGATTCAGATAAGGCCTGAGTCGCAATTTCAGCCACAGGAACTGGGACTGGGTATGGCGCAATCACTTTAAGTAATACATTAATTAATTCTTCATTCGCAAGAGTAAAACCACAGCGTAAACCAGCTAATGCAAAGGCTTTTGATAACGTACGCAAGATAGCAAGATGTGGATAATCAGCCAGTAGATCGACCGTAGATTTCTCCATACAAAAATCAATGTAAGCTTCATCCATTACAACAATAGAGCGATCTTTTGTCATCTCAAGTAATGAAAGAATGTCTTTACGATTAACAATATTGCCCGTTGGGTTATTTGGACTACACACAAACACGACTTTGACGTTTTCTAAGCTTGCTTCTATTGTAGGAAGATCTAACTGCCAATCAGCGGTAAGTGGCACCGTTTTAGTCTCTACACCAATTGTTTCTGCACTGATTGAGTACATTCCATAAGTTGGTGGACAATATAAAATCGCATCTTTATTTGGCTCACAGAACGCTCGAACTAATAACTCAATGCCTTCATCAGCACCGCGTGATGTTAGCACTTGCTCTTGCTTTACATTTGCGTAAGCCGCATAAGCATTAATTAGCTCTGGTGGTTGACATTCACTGTAACGATTAAGGCGTGCAAAGTTGAATTTATATTCATTATCAAATGGAGATTCATTGGCATTCAGCCATACATCCCCTGAGCCACCAATACGACGGGCTGAAAGGTATGGTGTTAACGCTTGCACTTGTTTTCTGGCTAACTTTTCCATCATGAATTCCTTTTAATTTACTTCTCGCTGATTGGCTTCTAACTTAGCCAGTTTTTCAACTCGGATTGTTACTGCTCGCTTATGGGCATCAAGCCCTTCAGCTTCTGCCATTGTTACTACCGTTGAAGCCAACCCTTTTAAACCATCAGCAGTCAACTCTTGTACCGTCATACGTTTCGAGAAATCCGCAAGGCCCAAGCTTGAATAGGTTCTCGTATAACCGTAAGTAGGCAATACATGGTTAGTTCCTGATGCGTAATCCCCTGCCGATTCAGGAGAGTAATCTCCTAAGAAAATGGAACCGGCATTATCTAGTAATGGCAATAACTCACGAGGATTTTTGGTTTGAACAATTAAGTGCTCAGGACCATAAAAGTTTGAGATTGAAACACATTGCGTTAGTGAATCAGCAATAATCAACAAACTAGAAGCGAGTGCTTGACGAGCAATATCTGAACGTGTCAGCACTTTCAATTGTCGCTCTATTGCATCAGCAACTTGATCTGCAATGATCGGAGATGGCGTAACAAGAACCACTTGTGAATCCGGACCGTGCTCAGCTTGGCTAAGAAGATCGGCAGCAATAAAATCAGGATCTGCTGTTTCATCAGCAATAACCAAAACCTCTGATGGGCCCGCTGGCATATCTATCGCAGCACCACGGAAATCATTGGATACCTGACGCTTAGCTTCCGTTACATATGCGTTACCTGGGCCAAAGATCTTATCCACTTTAGACACCGATTTTGTGCCATACGCCATGGCGGCAACCGCTTGTGCCCCACCAATGTTGTACACCTCATCAATCTTACACAGTTTAGCGACATACAAAATTTCATCGGCGATTGGCGGTGGTGAACACAACACCACTTTTTGGCATCCGGCAATTTGTGCAGGGATGCCTAGCATTAATACCGTTGAGGGTAATGGCGCACTGCCGCCAGGGATATAAAGACCCACTTT
>JAAGZR010000187.1 GCA_024206155.1 Aliivibrio sp. | reverse complement strand
TTACGACCCTGCCAACCGGCAGCAACACCTAACTTACCCGCATCACCAAACTCAAACATTTTTCCGTAGCTCAGCATCTCTTCGGCACGGCCCGTACCTAAATTACCGTGATCTTGATAGATAAAGTCATTGGCAAAAGCGATTGGCATATCAGCAACACCTGCAACACTGTAATAAGGTGCCCATTGTGTACCTGCAACCATGCGACCAAAGTCATTGTGCGTTACGCCAATGTAACCTAAACGAGTCGTAAATGCGTTCTCGCCACCATCTAAGTAATTAAGTGCCCACTCACCTTTTGCATCAGCAACAAAGCCATTACCCAAGTCATGCGTCGCATTAAAGTTTAAACGTGGAGAAACCGCAGTTAAACCAGTATCACCTTCATCA
The DNA here is from genome assembly GCA_024206155.1 of Aliivibrio sp. Classification (GTDB taxonomy): domain Bacteria; phylum Pseudomonadota; class Gammaproteobacteria; order Enterobacterales; family Vibrionaceae; genus Aliivibrio. The sequence goes on along the minus strand of JAAGZR010000187.1, from coordinate 1,137 downwards.
GAGCCTTCTAAAGCAACCGATACGTGGCCACCAATATCAAAAGTGGTGCCATCTTCATTGTATAACTCAACAGCAACTGCATTTGAAGACGCTGCGATAACAGCCAGAGCAAGTAATTTTTTATTCATTTCAATTTCCATTTAAAAGTGGCCTTTTATGCTTTTTATACATAAAAGATCCAAACGACCAACAATTGAAATAAAGGTAAACAGTTTCAAAATACAAGTAGAGTAAATCGTTAACAAAAGATCAAATAGAAAATAAAATTTATATAAAAGTAATTGATATACATACGGTATTTTTTTGTTTTTCAAATGTATCCAAATGTTTTGTTGATGTTTTTTTATCTATATCGAACAATTTAATTTTAAATGAAATGTATAGAAACAGAGCAATTAGGGCAATAAAAAGCCAAACAGCTTATTTAAATAAAAATAGGGGTTTACAAGGAAATCCGTTCCCCCTATCATACGCGGCATCGGAGGGATGGCTGAGTGGTCGAAAGCACCGGTCTTGAAAACCGGCAACCGTTAATAGCGGTTCTAGGGTTCAAATCCCTATCCCTCCACCAAACATTAAGCCCTTGATTATTCAAGGGCTTTTCTCGTTTTTGGGGCTGCATTAAGTCATCACATAGGATTGACTGAGACAATGTACCTTTTTCGTGCCCCAAACTCGACCTACTATACCCGCATCTGTTTGCCTAAGTCCTTACGTGACAATGGCTTTCCTTTTGACTTGAAAATTTCTTTACTCACTAAACGACTTGATGAAGCCGTTGAGCGTAATTTCATCTTGGTTCCGCAACTTAGAAAGCTCATCGATAACGCTTTCCAAGAATGTAACCCTAGTATCTTCCGTGATAACGTTGATGTACTCGTCAACCAAGTACGAGATAGCTTTACTCTGCGCGATACAGTCCGTTTACCTGTTCGACAAATGCGAACTGCAAGTTCGCTTCAACCACAAACAATAACAATGGTTGCCTCCCCTGCGACAAAGACAAAAACCATCATTACCGTCAAAAAAGCATTCGCTAAATTTATTATTTCAAAACAACACGCTAAAGTACGCCCACTCACCATCGAGCAGCTAAAACAACGAACTGAGCACTTCCTCTCTAATTTGACATTACGC
>JAAGZR010000186.1 GCA_024206155.1 Aliivibrio sp. | reverse complement strand
GTATTAAATGGAGGGTTATAGAATGAAACCGATTGCAGTAATTGACTTATTCTGTGGTATGGGTGGCTTCTCTCAAGGTGCTATTGAAGCGGGTGCTAAAGTGGTATTAGCTGTTGATTTATGGGAAGAATCTTTGAAAGTTCATTATCATAATCATCCTGGTACACCTATTAAACGAATGACTTTAGGAACTAAAAATCAATTTTCATTATTTATTCGTGAAATTGAGAAATGGCGTAAATTGGGTTATCATGTTCATTTACATGGTTCGCCACCATGTCAAGCTCTATCAAACGCCTCAAGTCGCGACCCTTCGGAGGGAATGCCTTTGGTTATCTGGTTCTTAGATTTGGTAAAGTTCACAAAGCCGGATTCATGGTCAATGGAGAATGTCGTACCTATGAGAAAAAGACTACCAGAAGGTACGCCTTCGGTTGTTTTGAATAGTGCTGATTATGGCGTAGCCCAGACAAGAAGGCGTTGTATAGCGGGTGAAGGTTGGGAGGCTATACCTACACATAATAAAGAATCCTGGTTATCTGTTATTGATGCTTTACCACATCTTAAAGAGGAATTATTTTCTCATATGGATTCTGGTCGAGGTAATGCTAAAACTACGGGTATAAATCCGAAAACAGGTAAAAAGGAGGGAGGTTCTGGTAAATTATATCGGGAATTAAATAATCCTAGCTATACAATTATGAGTAATGCGAGAAAAATAATTAAGTTAAATATGATAGGAAGCGGTTCATCCACTTCAATGAGGGCTACTAATTATGAAAGAGAAATTACTAAACCTTCTCAATGTGTTAACAATAATACTCCTTCACTAAGAGAAATTAAACTTGAAGCATTAGGTTCAAACGCTAACAGGAAACAAGATAGAACGGTTCAAGAGCCTTCTAAAACTATATGCGGTTCTGGTAATCAAACAGGTGCAAGAATATTCGACCATGAGGAAACAAAGCCCAGAAAAATAAGGTCATTAACAATACAAGAAACTTTGACTCTTCAAGGTTTCAATTCTGATTATGACATGACTCAAGCCAGGACACAGAAAAACCGATGGACTATGATAGGTAATGCGGTAGTCCCTGCGGTAGCTAAGGCGATAATAGGAGGAATAAAACAATGAAAGATATAAGAAAAGAAATAAACGAAATGAAAAAAGACATCAAGCAATTAAAAAGAGACATAGATCGTATAGAGTCGGCTGGTATTAGGGATAACAATGAAGTACAGCGACTAAGGCGAAGAGTTACGGGTTTAGTTCGTAATCTTTCGGACAGGCTCGATGTGAGAGAATATTTGTTAGATGGTGAGTAAGATGAGATGTGTATATTGTTTACAAGAAATTACCTGGTCGGAATGGTTGTTCAAGGGTCATATGAATGCTAGATGTGAAATTAAACAAATGAAGTTAACTGATTTTGATAAAGAGGTTGAAGAAGAATGAGTTTAACACCGCGTGAAAAACTCTTGATAATGTATAGAGAGAGTAACCGCGCGGAGCGTTTGAAGATAGCGAGTAAATTAGGTTTTACAGGTAAACCAGAATCAAAGTTAAGGTCATTAAGACGATTGTTAAAAACAGAATTAACGCAGACACAAAAGTTCAATGTAACTTCATATTTCAAACCTTATGTAACTCAAGAAAACTTTGAAGAATCCTGGGAGGGTGAAACACCTCCGTTTACATTAGACGGTAATTTTGTAATTTCTTCTTATGGGATTGGAATATTTCTCGATCAATCTTCTCAATCATGGGAGGTTCGTGAACTGTATATTACACCTAAATATTCACAAGGTTCACAAACTTCAAACAATATAAGAACGGTATTCACAATATTTCAAGAAACTATCGATGAACTTTTCATAAACCCGAAGGGAGCGTATGAAGTGTATGGGATTAGTTTCGATAAACGTGGTTTTCAGCCGTTATTGAGGGAAGCTAGTAACGAACTTAACGAAGAGTTTCAAGTTCCTGGAGGAATTACTCAACCGATAGGAGCGTTTTTACGTCCTACATCGATTAGAATTGTTGATAAAAAACCCAAACCATTTACAAACGCTCGACAATTTCCAAAACGTAAAAGAAAAGAACGTGAGAATTATATCAATAGAGCATACGGTCAATTAACTAAAGAAGGAGGCAGATTAAATGAGTTCAAAACATTGGATTAGGGCAAGCGGAGCAGCTAAACCTTACGCGGGTAAAGTATTCGTTTACGATATTGAGACATGGGGTTTAAACTCACAGGCTTTCGCCTTCGGATGTTCACGTAATATCAATACAGGTGAAGAAGAAGTATTTTATTCACCAGAATTAGCAAGATTATATTTTGAAGAAAATGCGCCTTGTATAGTCTATGCTCATAATTCGTTTGGTTTTGATTTATTTTCTATTCTAAATCTTGAAGAGGCGTACCAGGCTCGGAAGATTGCTCAAGGGACTAATATTTATGAGATTAGGCATAACAAGGTAAAGTATCGAGATAGTAAGCATTTATTCCCTATGAAATTAAGTGCGTTAGGAGATTCATTCAAAATGCCTAAAGGAGAAACACCGATTGACTTCATAGAAGCGAATAAAAGAGAAATAACTCAACAAGATATTGAATACTGTTTACTAGATTGTAGAATATTAGCTAGAGGGATAATAGATATACATGATTTCTACGCTTCATCAATGGGTATGTCAAGACATGATACAGCCCTTCCGTTAACTATTGCATCTATTTCTTATCGTATCTGGTGTGCTACATCATGGCCGGAGCATTGGGGATGGATAGACAAGAAAAGCGGTAAAAGACAAAATGCAGCTAAAACAGACCCTTATTTCAACGATACTCTAAATGAGGCGTATTGGGGCGGTCGAACTCAATTAATTAATGCGATACCAGGTCAAGAAGTCGAGAACGTACTAGAATATGATGCAAACTCAATGTACCCTTTTGTCATGGCTCATCCGGCTAACTTATACCCAGATTTAACAAAATGTTGGCGGGTTGGTGCTACTAAAAACGCTTTATTGAATATTATTAATGACCCTCTGTATATTTGTTGGGCTAACATTGAAATGTATGCACCCGAAGGTGTTGAAAGATTTTTACCCGTATTAGGTGATGACGGAAGGCTTGACTTTAATCGAAGTGAGTTTTCTGGTTGGCTTTGCGAACCAGAGATAAGATTAGCTTTGAAAGAAGGTTGGATTATCAAGGAAATACATGAACTGAATAAATCAAAAGGAATAAGACCTTTTATGAATTATATTAACGGTTTGTATAATTTAAGAAAAGAATACAAAACTCAAGAAGATTCAAGAGAATTACTGGTAAAGATGGCGATGAATAGTTTATACGGGCGTTTTGGATTGCGGCCAAAACCAACCAGGATTGAAAACCCGGAAGATATAGAAAAGGCTCAAAAGAAGAATAATTATAATGAGCGTTATGAATTATGTTTCTACGATAGAAAGAATATGGCTTATCCTTACTTACTCGATTATCATACTACATCTGGTTCAAACTCTTCTCAATGGTTCGGTTTCTCAGCTTTTGTTTGCTCATACGCTCGATGTGTATTAGCGGAGGCGATAATAGCTGGCGGTAAAAACTCTCTTTATTCTGATACGGATTCGGTTCATATAAGACAAGAAGGTCAAGAACGGTTTGAAGAACTTATATCTTTAGGGAGTGAACTAGGTCAATGGAAACTTGAAACGCCTGTAACTATCGCTAAAGCGGTTTATTGGCGTAAGAAAGCCTATACATGGTATGATAAAGATAATAATAAACGTAAAGTTAAGGCTAAAGGTGTTCAAGTTAAAAACGACAAAGGGGAATATCTCGACCATGCCGGAGACATGAGGAAACTTCAAAGAAGTCGAACAACGGTTAAGTTATTTAGTGCATTAAGGAGAGGTTTAATTCCTGGTACGGAACTAATTACAGAAAAAAGAGACTCGATATTTTATGAGGATGATTAAATGGTAGATAATAAGAAACGATATAGAGCATTAGTTAAAACAAATACAGAACGTATATTATATGAAACGGGTGAACTATCTTCACGTGATGTTATCTACAAGTTAGAACGTGAGTATAGTCTAATGTTGATGCCGCAAACGCTTCACCAGATATTAAGATGTCATCCTAGAATTGAAAGAATAAAAACCCAAACAGGAACGAATTACAGACTAATTGAAACGTAACCTTCTAAAACCCTACAGAGAGTTGAAACTTCGTGGTCGGGCTGAATGACATTGATTTTAGAAACGCTCTTGACGATCTTTTAACGGCTGCTACCGAACCGTCAGAACGTCTTATGAATAACGTCTTTGTTACGTCTCACATATCTCCTTTACAGAATCAGCCCGCCACATTCGGATTCGGTGCGGGTTTATTCGTACATCATTATAATAATTTTAGAAATGAAGGACATGATATTGAAACTTCATTTGCAGCAGCTCAAGCCGAAGTTCTAAGTCATCCGGTTATTCAAGAGTTCCTCGCTTCTATGGCTACTCAAAATATCAACAAAGGTGTTACTAATGGCGTTTGATGATAACCATTCTTATACACATCATCGTACTAAAGGCGTTGATAATTGGATTAACTCTTCACCGTTGAGGGCTTCCTGGTGGGGTAGAAATTGTCCTATATGTGGTGATAAAACATTAATGTTCAAATTAGCTAACGATAGAATAACAGTAACTAAAGTTAGTTGTTTTGAATGTGATTGGAGTACTGAATAATATGAGTAACAGAATTAAAGATGAAAACGGAAACGAATACCAGGTATTGAGACATGATGAAAACCATATTTACGCAATCAACGTAAAATTGTTAGTAATCAAAGAAGAAGAGGAGTAATTATGGGTATTTATACAACTAAAAGAACTGATGAAGAAGGAAATTCTTTTTGGGAATCAACAGACGGTTCGACACATAAAACCCGTAAGGCTGCCTGGACACATTCAAAAAGTTTAGAATTACCTACTGAAAGTGAAAGTAAAAGTGAAAGTGAAACTAATGATAAAGAAATTATTGAAGAAGTTCAATCTAGTGTGCCGGAATGGACTTCGTTTGATTTCGGTTCAAACCCAGGAGATACGGTTGAGGTTATTCCTTCTACTCTCAAGAAGATAAGAGGCGTAGCGGATTCTAGTTCAAAGAAAACTAAGAAGCAACAAGAAATTGAGAGACAAAATAATTTAGCTATTCTAAAGTTAGGTTATAGAACGGGAGACCATGTCTTAACCAGATATAGAAGGGCATTACTTGAAGACAATAATGCCGAACCGATTAAACATACAAATGAGGATTATGAATGGATTGCATCAACAACCGATGAAGCACTTCAAGAGAATGGTATTATGATAGGTGAAGTCGTAGGGAAAACGACATTCGCCCTAATCGCTAATAGTTATTGGTTCTATGTCCCTATATCACGCATTCACGCAGAATCAGAGAAAAACCCTTTCAAGGGTAGATTTGCGGGCGTGGGTAGAATGATAGAGAAAATACCCTTTTTAGGTAAAAGAATAAAAGCAAGACGCTTAGAGAAGTCTTTACAGACTGTTGACGGTGGACTTGATGCCCAGAATTAGAAATCCTTACACTAAGAAGATGATTAAAGTAAGTTCTAAAGTCAAGGTAGGCAAACCAGGTTCAACCCGTCAGCGTAGTTATTGCTCACGATCTGGTAAAATACGCGGTAATTGGAAGAGAAACCCTAACTCTAAGAATCTAATTCAGAGAAGGCGTTGGAAATGTCCTTATCTACCAGGTGAATTGAGGTTATAATATGTCAATGCTGAATAAGTTATTTTTACCAGATAAGAAAGCCTTGAGTGTTCAATTGGTTGGGATGCCT
>JAAGZR010000185.1 GCA_024206155.1 Aliivibrio sp. | reverse complement strand
GTTCCGTATCCCGACTGAGTTTGATGGTGATACGCTTAGCTTTAATGTGATGCCAGAGTACCGCTCAATGTATTTCGCCTACTTTGCACCTTACTCGTACGACCGTCACCAAGATTTATTGCACGGTGCACAAACGCACCACAGCTGCCAGTTAGAAACGCTTGGTGTGACATTAGATAATAATGACATCAGTATTCTAACGATTGGTGAGCCTGCCGAAGGTAAGAAAAACATCTGGATCACTGGTCGTCAACACCCAGGTGAAACAATGGCAGAATGGTTCATTGAGGGTTTATTATCACGCCTATTAGATGAAACTGACACTGTTGGTCGTGCTCTGCTTGATACGGCTGTATTCCATATTGTTCCTAATATGAACCCGGATGGCAGTATCCGTGGTCACTTACGTACCAATGCGATTGGTGTGAACTTAAACCGTGAATGGCAAACGCCATCAATGGAAAGATCCCCGGAAGTATTCCTTGTTCGTGAGCGTATGCTAGCAACAGGCGTTGATATGTTCTTAGACATTCACGGCGATGAAGCGATTCCATACAACTTCGTTGCCGGTGGTGAAGGTATTCCTTCTTACAATGAGCGTATTGCTGAGTTAGAGAATACCTTTAAACAAGCGCTACTAACGATTACTCCTGAGTTTCAAGACGAGATTGGTTACGATAAAGATGCACCGGGTACAGCAAACTTAACCGTTGGCTCTAACTGGGTTGGTGAGCAATTCAAATGTCTTTCTTATACTGTTGAGATGCCATTTAAAGATCACATTAGCCACGCTGATGAGCTGTATGGTTGGTCTCCTGAGCGAAGTATCGCCTTTGGTCAAGACACGCTATCTGCTATTTGGGCTACCGTTGGTAAGTTGTAGCCTCTGTTGATAAAAACTTAAAAACGCCGTAGATAATACTCTACGGCGCTTTTATTTAAAGTGGTATTACTACTGCTGAACTTTGGACTGGATCTCTGTCCCTGCTTCTCTCAATAAATTAAACGGTGACATTATTACCCCTTTTACGGCTCCTTGAGTGGCTTGTTGAGATAACTCTTCCGTCTTATCGATAATTTGATCGGCTTTTGCCATGATAGGAGGCACTTCTTTACGCAATCTCTCCGATTCTTTAATCACAGCAGGAATCGTTGTTACTCGGTAACCTTTACTTTCGACAAAAGCTTTAGGAAATACTTGTTCACGGTAATTTTTCAGTTCAACTAGAGTATTAGGCACTGTTTCTTTATTAATGGCATTCATTACCGTGATCACTTCAGGTAACGACTCTGTACGAATAGACTTTACTTCATTAAGAATAAGCGGAATTTTATTATCAACAGAAGCAACCGTCTGATTTACATCCTTAACGGTGTCCTTAACTTCACTTACTAAAGTTAAAACTTGAGGGGTCAAAACTTCAATATGCTTAGCCAATAATAGCCACTGATCAATTTCCAATTTATCGGCCGTTTTATTTACCTCTGTCATTAATTCAGGATACCTATCAACAACGGTATTTACTGAGTTAGTAAACGCGTAAATGGTGTACCCCAAATAAAAAATTGAGATTGCTAATAACGCCTGTATTGCTATTCCTAATCGAGCCAACATAACCATACCTATTGTTGTATTTTCTTAACGATAACCTAAGTTTAGATAAGAATACACAATAACAAATTTAGATTATCAAACCAGTGCCAATAATACTCCACCCACGGTTAATGCGGCTGATAAGTATTGCCCTGCCGAATAAGATGAGTCATTTTCTTCTTCGATTTTATCTGGGTGATCCATCCCTAAAGCACCATGAGCAAAAGACTCAACGTCGTCCCCCATGTCTTTTTTTAAATCACGGTTTAGTTGGCTTTCTTTTTCTATATCTTGAAGCGCATACAATAAGGCTTTCCCTTCACTTGATAGGCTGACTTTGTTATCACTCACCGTTACAGCGGTTCCCATTGAGGAAACCTTCACACTTGGGCTAGCAGCCATCACAGTAGAAGGCGTAGCTTTGCTGTATGCCATTGCATTTTGATATGAAGAAACACCACTTATCATTACCCTGTCCTTTGATGAATAATTAACCGTCTATATATTATATCGGTCATAAAATAGAAAACTTGTGAATGTTTAATTCCTATTTAATTGATTTTTTGATGCACTTCACTCTTTTGACCCTTATATTTCCTCTGTTTCTTTTCTATTAATCCTATTCATCTCTTGATCTCTTTCTTTTGTAAGACTATAGTTAATCGTAATTCGACGATTAATGTTCATTGCAGTAAGTAAAGGCGAAATAATAACGATGGCTTGTAACGTAAATGATGTTTCTACTTTTAGCTCAACAGAGCAAGATCTTCAACAAGAGAAAGAGTTTGCACTATTAGCAAAAGCCCTTTCACATCCTGCACGTGTGCGAATTTTACATATTCTATCTGCTCTAGAAAAAGCAGGTGGGTGCCTAAACAGCGATTTAGTATTAGAATTAGGCTTGGCTCAATCAACGGTTTCTGAGCATTTACGTATTTTAAAACTGGTAGGGTTTATTACTGCTGAATCAATACCACCAAAAATGTGCTATCGCATAAACCGAGAGTGCATTCGTCAATTTGAAAACCTGACACAACGTATTTTAGATTAATACCAATGTGATTATTAGCGATACACTGTCACGAATGCGTAATAGCCTAGCTGTTAAATAAACTAGATACTATAAGCTTCGTGATAATCTTCAACCCTTTCAATCGACTTTCGACGATAAACGATTAATTTGTTTGAAATTTACAACATTAACTAAGGCAAGATTATGCAACCTAAAATAGGATTTCTAGATAGATATTTAACACTGTGGATTTTTATCGCTATGGCTATTGGTGTATTACTTGGGGTTCAGTTCCCTCAAGTGGCACAATGGAATGAATCAATGTCTGTAGGTAGTACCAATATTCCACTAGCTATTGGTTTAATTCTAATGATGTATCCACCGTTAGCAAAAGTGAATTACAACTTGCTTGGTATGGTCGTAAAAGACAAACAAGCCATTACCCTTTCTCTAATTATGAACTGGGTTGTTGGCCCTATCCTTATGTTTGTTCTAGCTCTTACTTTTCTAGGTGATCACCCAGGTTACATGGTCGGTATTATTCTGATTGGCCTAGCTCGTTGTATTGCTATGGTATTAGTTTGGAATGATATTGGTGGAGGAAATAAAGAGTATGGTGCAGCTTTAGTTGCGATTAACTCTGCGTTTCAAATCGTATCGTACAGCTTTATGGCGTGGTTATTCATTAGTGTGCTACCTCCGGTATTTGGTTATGAAAGCATGGTGGTTGATATCTCTATGATGAATATCGCCGAAAGTGTACTGATTTATCTTGGTATCCCGTTCCTTGCAGGCTTTTTAAGCCGTAAGATCCTAGTATCGAAAAAAGGCGAAGAATGGTACAACACGGTTTTCATCCCTAAGATCTCACCAATCACCTTGATTGCGCTTCTGGGTACAATTGTTCTTATGTTTAGCTTAAAAGGAGAGATGATCCTTGAGCTACCAATCGACGTAGTTCGCATTGCTATTCCACTGGCTATCTATTTTGTCTTGATGTTCTTCTCTAGCTTCTTTATCGGTAAGAAAATGGGGATCCCTTATGATAAGAACGCCTCTATCGCTTTTACAGCAACAGGAAATAACTTTGAATTAGCGATTGCAGTTTCTATTGCAGTATTTGGTTTGAACTCTGATCAAGCTTTTGCTGGTGTAATTGGGCCTCTGATCGAAGTGCCAGTTTTAATCGCTTTAGTTAATGTTGCTTTGAGAATGAAAGATAAATATAACGTCTCTTCACACCGTTCAAGCCCAGATTAAAAACTGTGTTATAGTCATGCGATGTAAATTTAACATCACATGATACAAAAAGGCATTATGAAACCTTCTGTTGAAAAAATCTTATTACAGATAGCTCTGGATTTAAGCTCCAATCTAGCAAGTGATCTGCACTATCAAAGACTGATTAACTCTATTCATCAGGTTTTTCCTTGTGATGCTAGCGCTCTATTTGTTCTCGATGATAGTGGGTCATTAAAACCCGTTGCTGTTCAAGGCTTATCTGCCGCCGTGTTAGGCCGTAGCTTTCCACCAAAAGTACATCCGAGATTACAAACAATTCTAGAGAGTAAACACCCTGTTCGATTCGAATCAAATTCGGACTTACCAGACCCCTTTGATGGCTTATTATTGGTTGATGAACATATCAATATTGAAGTGCATGACTGCTTAGGTTGCAGTTTATATGTCGAAGATACTTTAGTCGGTTTACTAACCTTGGATGCATTAGAGGTTGGTGCCTTTAATAAAATAGACAATATAACTATTGAAACTTTCGCAGCATTAGCAGCAGCAACCTTACATAATAAAGCTTTAATTGAAACACTAAAAAACAGTAATCAACAACAGAAATCGATAAACCAAGCCTTAATACAACAAGCTCGAAATCAAAAAGGCGAATTGATTGGAATTAGCCCTCAAATTGAACGATTACGCAATAATATCAAAATGGTAGCGCATTCTGATTATGCAGTATTAATCAGTGGTGAAACCGGTTCTGGCAAAGAATTAGTCGCGCACTCAGTACATGAACAATCTTCTCGAAATGATCAAGCGATGATTTATGTAAACTGTGCGGCACTGCCAGAATCTCTCGCGGAAAGTGAATTATTTGGCCATGTAAAAGGCGCATTTACTGGCGCAAATAACCATCGAGCAGGTAAGTTTGAATTAGCAGATAACGGTACGATTTTCTTGGATGAAATTGGGGAATTGCCTCTATTAATTCAAGCCAAATTATTACGTGTTATTCAACAAGGTGAAGTTCAGCGTGTTGGCTCCGATAAAAACGTAATGGTGAATGTGCGTATCATCGCCGCAACCAACCGAAATTTAGAGCAAGAAGTAGAAGCTGGACGCTTTAGAGCTGACCTATTTCACCGTTTAAATGTATTCCCTATAAATGTGCCTCCATTGCGAGATCGTGACGGTGATATTTCTGTTTTAGCGGGCTATTTATTAGATAAAGTTCGTACCCAATTTAACGTGCCTAACCTTCATATTCATCCACGTACATTAACTCATTTAGAGAATAGTCCGTGGTTAGGTAACGTACGAGAACTGGAGCACACGTTAATGCGTGCAGGACTTCGTGCAATACAAGAAAGCGATACTAGCATTACTCTTGCGCACTTTTTAGGAGATATTGAACACTCTGACGATGTAAAAACGACAACAAGCTTACTACCCAAAGAAAGTAAACCAATGCGTGAGTTGGTAGAAAGCTATCAAAAACAGTTAATTGAGCACGCTTTAGCTGAATCGAATGGAACTTGGTCAAAAGCCGCCGAGTTTTTGCAGATAGATAGAGGGAATTTATATCGAATGGGAAAAAAATTCGGGATCTCTAATTCATAAAATATGAACCGACGATGTATTTATTACAACGAACTCGATGTAATAAATACATCAAACTAACTTCAAATGCAAATTAAATCGAAAAAAATCAACAACTTAAAACTGGCACACCCTGTGCAATAGAGAGCTCATCAATGTCGATTCAAATCGAGATGAGTTCAGCAATCTATTCCACAAGGGTAGAACGTACTGAACTGACGTGATTTGAACAATATGTATTCAATGACTGGAGTCCCAACTATGTTCTGTATCCAATGTGAACAAACAATTCAAACACCAACAACAAAAGGCTGTTCTTTTGCACAAGGTATGTGTGGTAAAACAGCAGAAGTATCTGACTTACAAGATATTTTGGTTTACGCATTACAAGGTGTTTCTTTCTGGGCAGAGCAAGGCCGTAAAGTAAACGTTGTGATTGATGAGATCGATCAGTGGGCACCAAAAGCCTTCTTCGCAACACTAACCAACGTTAACTTTGACCCTGAGCGTGTTATCGAATTCGCATTGCAAGCACACGCTTATAAAAAACAACTAGAAGAGCAAGTTCGCGTCGCGGCTCTACTTAGCAATACTCAATTATCTGAGCTATCTCCTGCCGCCTTATTTGATTTACCTACTAATGCAGAAGAGCTTATAGCATTAGCACCACAAGCTGCGGTTAACCGTGGTCACGAATCGCAGCATGAAGATGTGATTGGTCTACGTCTACTTTGTCTTTACGGCTTAAAAGGCGCAGCGGCTTACATGGAGCACGCTCGTGTTCTTGGTCAAACTGACGACGCTGTTTTTGCTGAATATCATGAAATCATGGCATGGTTAGGTACTGATCCTACTGAACTTGGTGAGCTATTAGACTGTTCAATGAAAATTGGTCTAATGAACTACCGTGTAATGGAAATGCTAGATGCTGGTGAGACAAAAACATTTGGTCACCCAGAGCCTTCACAAGTAAACGTAAAAACTATCGAAGGTAAATGTATTCTTGTTTCTGGTCACGATTTACATGACTTAGAAAAAATCCTTCAACAAACTGAAGGCAAAGGCATCAACGTTTATACTAACGGTGAAATGCTTCCTGCTCACTCTTATCCTGAGCTTAAAAAATACCCTCACCTTGTAGGTAACTACGGCAGCGCATGGCAGAACCAACAAAAAGAATTTGCTAACTTCCCAGGTGCTATCGTAATGACATCAAACTGTCTATTAAACCCAAATGTGGGTCAATACGCAGACCGTCTATTTACTCGTAGCATCGTTGGTTGGCCTGGTGTTGCTCACTTAGAGGGTGATGATTTCACTGCGGTTGTTGATTGTGCATTAGCGCAAGAAGGCTTCAAACACAACGAAATCGAACAAATGATCACCGTTGGATTTGGTCGTAACGCGTTAATGGCAGCTGCTCCTGCCGTTGTTGAGCAAGTGAAAGAAGGCAACATCAGCCACTTCTTCCTAGTTGGTGGTTGTGATGGAGACAAATCAGAACGTAGCTACTACACAGATTTTACAGCTCAAGCGCCTGAAGATTCAGTCATCTTAACGCTTGCGTGTGGTAAATTCCGTTTCAACAAAAATCAATTTGGCGATATTAATGGTATCCCACGTTTATTGGATGTTGGCCAATGTAATGATGCTTACTCAGC
>JAAGZR010000184.1 GCA_024206155.1 Aliivibrio sp. | reverse complement strand
TCTACTTAAAAATAATATTGTACCTATTGTTAACGAAAACGATGCAGTAGCAACCAATGAAATTAAAGTGGGTGATAACGATAATCTTTCTGCGTTAGTGGGTATTTTAGCTGGTGCAGATAAATTACTATTATTAACAGACCAATCAGGTTTGTTTACGGCCGATCCACGTAAAGATCCAAAAGCAGAACTGATAAAAGAAGTTCATACTATCGATGAAACACTGCGCAAGATTGCTGGCGGCAGTGGTACCACGCTAGGTACTGGTGGTATGGCTACTAAGCTACAAGCCGCTGATGTGGCACGTCGAGCAGGTATTGAAGTAATTATCGCAGCGGGTAGTGCAGAAAATGTAATTACTGATGTTGTGAACTCTAAACCTCAAGGTACGAAGTTCTTACCTGTAGAGTGTGCTTTAGAAAGCCGTAAACGTTGGATCTTGGCTGGGCCTCCATCAAAAGGCAGTATTGTTATTGATGATGGCGCGGTAAATGCGGTTCAGCAAAAAGGCAGTAGCTTATTAAGTAAAGGTATTACTGAGGTTTCTGGTCACTTTATTCGTGGTGGCGTAGCCAAAATTGTTAATACAAAAGGCGAATTGATTGCTCGTGGTATTTCACGTTATTCGAGTGATGATTTGTCTAAGATTTTAGGAAAACACAGTCAGGATATTTACGCAGTATTAGGCTACGAATATGGCCCTGTAGCTATCCATCGTGATGATTTAGTACTGATTTAGTAAAAGGATATATTGTGAATTTAACAACTATGGGTCAAGCAGCAAAAGCCGCTGCATTTGACTTAGCTGTTGCTCCAACAGCACAAAAGAACAAGGCGCTTGCCATTATTGCCGATGAGCTAGAAGCAAATAAAGATGCTATATTAGCTGCTAACGCAAAAGACATTAAAGCTGCTGTTGAAGCTGGCATTTCAGATGCAATGCAAGATCGTCTATTACTCACTGAAGAGCGTTTGGTTGGTATTGCTAATGATGTACGTAATGTTATTAGTTTAAACGATCCTGTTGGCAGTGAGATTGACAGTAAAGTCCTTGAAAATGGGATGTCATTATCTCGTCGTCGTGTGCCAATTGGGGTTATTGGTGTTATTTATGAAGCACGCCCAAATGTAACGATTGATATCGCTTCTTTGTGTTTAAAAACAGGTAATGCCAGTATTTTACGTGGTGGTAAAGAGACTTTCTTCTCCAATATGGAGTTAGTTAAGGTTATCCAAGTTGCTTTAGAAAAAGCAGGGTTACCAGCAGCGTCTGTTCAATACATTGAAAAACCAGACCGAGAGTTAGTATCACAGCTTCTAACGATGGATGATTATGTTGATATGATCATTCCACGTGGTGGTGCTGGTTTACACAAAATGTGTAAAGAAAACAGCTCTATTCCTGTGATCATTGGTGGATTTGGCATTAGCCACGCGTTTGTTGATGAAAGTGCAGATTTAGAAAGAGCCTTAGTGGTTGTTGATAACTCAAAAGCTCAACGCCCATCTGCGTGTAATGCGTTGGATACGCTATTGGTTCATGAGGCAGTAGCACCACAGTTTTTAGCACTACTTGCCGATAATATGGCAGGCCGTGTTGAGTTAGTAGCAGAGCCTAAAGCGTACGCATTATTAAAAGAGTTTGAAGGCGTATCATTACGTGAAGCGCAAGAAGGTGATTTCGATACAGAATGGCTTAGCTACACATTAGGCGTTAAAGTGGTGGCTGATGTGAATGAAGCAGCAGCACATATGCAAAAGCATAACGCGAGCCATTCAGATACCATCTTAACTAACAACATTGAATCGGCTGAGAAGTTTATTAATACGGCGGGGTCTGCTGCGGTATACGTAAATGCATCAACACGCTTTACTGATGGCGCTCAGTTTGGTTTAGGTGCAGAAGTTGCGGTATCAACTCAGAAGCTTCACGCACGTGG
>JAAGZR010000183.1 GCA_024206155.1 Aliivibrio sp. | reverse complement strand
TTTTGATTTAAAACCCATAAATGATAATGTTCAGATATTCAGTTAAGCGAACGCCTAGACGAATATAAGGACAACTCCTTATCCAATTACTGTTTGATTGAGTAGCGGTACCATGTAAATAAACATGATAAAAATCACCACAGTAGGTGATTAATGGCTCTTTTTCTCAATCCCAAGCGGCGAATTATAACACAAAAGGGGTAGTTATTGTGATTAGAGTATTTCGAAGGGGTTTGCCAAGGTAATTGTTGAGTAAATACATCATGACCACCAACCAGTCTTTGACAATGATTTACAACAACAAAATAAAACGCTTCTAGATAGAAGCGTTTCGAGTTAAGTTTGGTTATTTCGAATGCCAATAAATTTTTTATCTAACTACTCGACTAGGATCAATTAATAATGTTATTAAAGCTATCTTTTAGAAATTGAAGTGTATCTGCGCCAAAGACGTATTCTTCTTCAAGTTCAAGTGATACTTCACCGGCAACACGTACGAACCCTTCAACTACCGTTAAATACAAAGTCCCATCATCGCGATTAAAATTGGTCCATGTAATATCGTTTCGATTCATTAACTTCTCAGGTGCAATAACTTTTCTTAACACTTTACCTTGATTATTTATGTCACTCCATTGCCCTACAGCTATTACGTCTGAAAGTGGTTCTATGTAGTCCCATGTATAAAAATTAACAACACCACCAGCAACGATTTCCGCAACAATCCCACCATTTGATGTACCTGCCATCATTGCTGTTGCATTTAAATCACCATCTGCCACGTCTTTGAAAATTTGCGCAAGATCTGTGGCTGGCGCTCCTAGGCCCACACCAGTCTCCACAGCAACCGAGTTACACATTCCACCACGAACTGCTTTTTGTTCTTCAGAACACCAGTTGCCTTCATTAAAGGTGAAATAAGACTCAACCTCTGGTTGCATTTTTAAGTTATATGCGTACGTACCTTGAGGGAAGTAGAGAGTATCTGAGTAAAGACTTGTCCAAATGCCACCATCAGCGGTTTTCGCTAAGATCTTTTTAACATTCAGACCGGATACATCGACCTTATTCATGGTGGCTTTAAGAGATAAGTATTTTGTTTCAGTAACTAATGTCTCTGCTCCATCTGATCTTGGTTCAATAGTAACGATAGTGTCGTCAGCTGTAACCCAACCATCCGCAGTTAGTGCACGTTGAAGATTTTCTGAAGAATCTGAAACTTGTAAATCAAAGCTATTGAAATCGGGCTCAGAAAAGTATACTTGTTCATCTACATTGCTATCTTTGTCCTGAGTAATAATTCCGTACTCTAAACGAGGTGTAATGTCGGTATTGCTGTCTAACCAGAGTAAGCCCTCATTTTCTACAAGCTCTGCTACGCTTGATTTTACTGAATCCCTCTCTGCTTTATTTGCATCTACTTTATCTTTCAGATTTTCAGCGGTGATATTGATATGCTTATCTTTCACCGAATTAGCCACACTCCCTGCATCAAAAGCACCACCAGCAGACTGCACACCAGAAACAATGCCTGATATTGCATTGCTGACTTCTTCTGTAATAGCATTCATTAATTCTGCATCTGAAATGCCACTTTGTGCAGCTGAATCTTTTATTTCATCTAACTGATTCGCAAAGATTGCCGAAGTCACTTGAGCGACTTTATGTAGTTTTTCGAACTCTGCTTTTTCTGCATCACTCAATGATGTACTTTGCTTTTGTGCAATATAATCTTGAGTAATATCTAGATTCATACCCAATTGAGCTTTAACAATTTCAACAGCTTCTTCGACAGAACTTCCTTTCTCAATATGATTTTGAATGAATGTAGTTACAGGACTGATAAAACTAGAACCTGCTGGAGCAGTAAGTGTATAGCTTTTAGTCAGAGCTACACCTGGATTATCACTATCAATAGTTTTATTGGCGACAGCCTCGACAAGTAAATGATGTATTCCCAATTGTTCTTGAGTTATATCAAGTGTGAATGCACCTTTTTCGTCAGTAGTTGTTGATGGTTCGCCATCATCACAAGATTTGTTATCATTTAAATCCAAACATACATTTGCATCTTGTAAATAACCATCTGCTGCTTTACCTTCGTGAGTAACATTGGCTACATTTGGCGTTGTTGCGCTATTATCCGATGACGAATCACCACCACATGCCGATAATGATAAGGTAATAACACTAGCCAACAACGTTTTTGGGAAGTTCATAATATCTCCGTATATGTTAAATTAATTGTATGTTTCGGAGTAATTGTTAAACACATAGACAACATTTCCAATATTGCCACCATAAAATAAACATCGGTGCGATCGATAACACATCATAGTTTTAATTACTTACTTTTATATCACTCAAACTTTGTTTTTCTGTATAAAGATCTACTTAACAGACACAACTAACAAATTTAATAATAAGTAAAAAAAAGCAGAATGAGTGTTAATCGTCATTCTGCTCTGTATCACTTTCACTTGAAATTTTGTATCGGCTAATTAAACCCTTCGCTCATGGCTTCCACTAATTCACCCGTTGGGTCTCCTGACAACTCCCATACAAATATACCGCCTAGGTTCTTACTCTTCGCCCAAGCGGCTTTCGCTTTAATTGAACGTTGATCTTCAAATGAGATAAAGACTTTACTGTCTGGGTTCCAAAGGTATGGCGCTTGGGCTTGCTCATCGTATTTATATTGATACCCTTGCGCATCGCCATAATTTTTCACTAAGTCCCAATACATGAAGTAACCATTTTCACCAGTACCAAATGGCGCACCACCATCCGATTGCAAATCACTTTTTGGTAACTCACCATTATACGCTTGGGTTCCTTGCCAACCACGACCATAAAATGCTGCTCCAATCACTAACTTATGACTTGGAATGCCCTGCTCTATCATTTGGTTTATAAATAC
Source organism: Aliivibrio sp. (assembly GCA_024206155.1). Taxonomy (GTDB): domain Bacteria; phylum Pseudomonadota; class Gammaproteobacteria; order Enterobacterales; family Vibrionaceae; genus Aliivibrio. The sequence goes on along the minus strand of JAAGZR010000183.1, from coordinate 7,596 downwards.
ATCAGCGCCCATTCCCCACCAACTTCGCTCTGTGGCATGCAAATTTGTCATGTGTCCGGTTTGAGTTCCCCATCCTCCAAGAAAATCATAGGTCATGGCAAACATGTTTGTCAGGTATGGGCTAGCGGCTTGCCAATCAATTTGTTTCGCTTTCGCGCCAACACCGACCGCTGTCGACAGTTCATACTCACGATCAGTCTGTTTACTAAGGCTATCTAAATCGGCCCTTAATACTTTAACCAAATGCGTAAATGCGGCGCGTTCAGACGCTTTTTGTTCATCACTTAATTTAGTATCAGGGTTCCAAGGTGATGTGGTTAAACCTCCGCCTCCCGGATATTCCCAATCAAGATCAATACCATCAAAAAAATCATATTTAGCAATCAGCTCTACCGCTGTTTTTGAGAAATGCGCTATCGCTTTAGGATCTTTAGCCATAGCATGAAATGGTTCAGACATTGTCCAACCACCAAAAGACGGCAAAATCTTAATATTTGGGTGCTCATTTTTTAACTGCGCTAACTGGGCAAAATGACCTTGGTAATCCACCTCAACGCTTACGTCACCAAAATCTTCTTCCAAGGCCGCTTTTTTATCCACAACAATTGCAGTATAAGGTGCTTTGCCTTCACATTGTTGAGCTACTTGCTGTTGGACTGTCTCACTTGCTCCAGAGTGAGGGCCACACATACTTAGAAATGCATAAATAATATGGGTCAGGTTATCCACGGGAATATCGGCCACCACATAGGGGTTTTCAGTATTAGCGTACTGCCAATCGGCAAAATAACCCGCTACGATATTAGATTCCGCGTTAACACTAAACGAAAAAGCACTTGCTACAACAATGGCACTCACTGTTTTTTTCATTTCTATTCTCCTTGATATGATTGACTACAATTTAGACAAGTAAGAATAATTTTGACTCTGAAATAAATAAGAATGCGAGTGACTATCAAGCTTTTATGCCTCTATTTCACCGCTTACAGCGAATAATTTATGCTAGGTTCACTGACAAAAAAGCAGAATGAATCTTAATCTTCATTCTGCTTTTATTACGAACGTGGCTATTTGAGTATCAAACCAAAATCACTTAAACGGATTCACTTTCATATTGCTTAAGGTGAATGCGTAAACATCCGCCATTAAGTCCATCGATTTTGAAATAGGCATTCCTGCACCGTGACCTGCATTAACATCAATACGAATTAACACTGGGTTATCTCCTGATTGCTTGGCTTGTAACTCAGCAATAAACTTATAAGAGTGAGCAGGAACAACACGATCATCATGATCAGCCGTTGTTACCAATGTTGCAGGGTATTCAACGCCCTCTTTTACGTTATGCACTGGCGAGTAGCTTAGTAGATAGTTAAACATCTCTTCACTTTGTGCTGATGTGCCAAAATCATAAGCCCACCCTTCTCCAGAAGTAAACGTATGGTAACGAAGCATATCCAACACACCTACCGCAGGCAGCGCGACTTTAAATAACTCAGGACGTTGTGTCATACACGCGCCAACCAATAGGCCGCCGTTTGAGCCACCACGAATTGCCAAATGTGATGAGTCGGTATAACCAGTATCAATTAAGTATTCGGCTGCTGCAATAAAATCATCAAATACATTTTGTTTCTGTTTCTGTGTTCCTGCGTTATGCCACGCTTTACCATACTCGCCACCACCGCGAATATTGGGAATTGCATATACACCACCAAGCTCTAACCAACTGGCCATTACACCACTAAAGCTTGGCGTTAGGCTAACGTTAAACCCACCGTAACCATATAGAATGGTTGGGTTGGTGCCATCAAGATCAATACCTTTTCGATAAGAGATAAGCATTGGAACTTGAGTGCCATCTTTTGAGGTATAGAACACTTGCTTTGATTCAAACTTCTCAGAATCAAAAGGCGATGCTGAGGCTAAATACAACTCGGTATGGCCCGTTTTGACATCAAATTGGTAAATCGTTGGTGGGGTAACGTAGTTAGTAAAAGTGTAAAACAGATCCGTTTGTTCTCTTTTACCTGAAAATCCTGTCACTTGCCCTTCGCCCGGTAGCTCAATTTCTCGTAATAGATTGCCAGAAAAATCGTACTGCTTTACTTGGCTAAGGACATCAACCATATACGTTGCAAATAAGGTGCCTCCACCAACGCTAATATCTAACGGTTGAGGCTGCTCTGGAATAACATCTAGCCAATCACATGTGACTGCATTATAAGAAACGATCTTACCGTTTGGTGCATTTAGGTTGGTGTACATTAATAAGCGCGAGTCATCATTTTCAATTACGTAAGTATCTGAATCAGTGTGATCTAATACCGTAATTCGGGTTGGGTTATCACAACTTAAACGCTCAAGATAAAGCTTATTTCCAGAGGTCGATGTCGCGGCTGATATCACCAAATATGCATCGTCTTCTGTTGTATAACCACTCACATAACGATGCTTCTCTTCTTCTGTAGCACCAAACACCACAACATCATCCGTTTGCTGTTTGCCTATCTCATGAAAATAGAGTTTATGCTGCTCGGTTCTTGCGGATAATTCGCTACCCTCAGGCTTATCGTAACTTGAGTAATAAAAGCCTTTTGAACCTAACCATGAGATGTCGGTAAATTTGGCATCCACAATTGGCGCTTCAATTTGCGCTTTGGTTTCAGTATTTAATACAAAAATCTTACGCCAATCACTCCCCGCTTCTGATATCGAATACGCTACAAGTGATGCGTCTTTAGAGAAGCTGACAGAACCTAAAGAGGTGGTTCCCTCTTCACTAAAAGTGTTTGGGTCAAGAAATACTTCTATCTCTCCGCCTTCTTTGGAGCGATACAGAACACTCTGATTTTGTAAACCGTCATTTTGGTAGAAGTAAGTATAATTACCACGCTTGAATGGCTGTGATGTTTTTTGGTAATCCAGACCTTTTGAAATTAAAGCGCGAATATCATCGCGAAAACCGATGTGAGAAAGATAATCAAAGGTGACGTCATTTTGCTTATTCACCCACGCTTCAGTTTCTTCACTTCTGTCGTCTTCTAGCCAACGATATGGGTCAGCAATGGCATGAGAAAAATAGTGGTCAACCGTTGAGTCTTGTTTTGTGAAAGGATAGATCATGATGCATCCTATTTATAATTAATTGTCTGTTTGTAGCATACGCTGATTAAAAATAGGAATACAACTGGTTTGATGGTTTAAGCCTAGCTATTGGTACTTCAAGCGTTACGGTCCTGTCTATGGTGATAAATTTAAGGATTTAGAATATTTATTAATCAGCTTCTTTTTGTAATTATTTTTTTATGCAACCTAGATCACGCTTTTTATAAAATAATGAAATAAGTTTGTCGACAGATTAAGGAATTCACTCTATTTTATCTCGAATCCACATTAATCGTGATTTGGATAACTTTCGAGCGCTATATTACTCACAATAAACCGTCCGCATACACTATATTATACTCTAACTAATTTTACGTTAAACCCGTCTGATCCTATTCAGAATGGGGAGTTGTTGGTGCGCGAACTCAATCATTAAATCTGTTTTTATTACGGACAATAAAAATGAAAAAACACTTCGAGCTTATCGATAAACCCACTTTTTTCGGCGCAGTATTACTGCTTTGTGCCGTTGTTATTCCTTTGCTGGTATTCCCAGCGGAAGGGGCTGAGTGGATTGCTGTTGCTAAAACATTCATGACCGATAAACTGGGCTTTGCCTATTTAGGTCTAGGTTTAGCGGCATTTTTCTTTATGATCTATATCGTTTTCTCTGATATCGGTCAAATCAAACTGGGTGATCCCGATGAAAAGCCTGAATTTGCTCTGTCGTCTTGGGCGGCTATGCTATTTTGTGGTGGTATCGGTGCGAGTATTTTGTACTGGGGTACAATTGAATGGGCTTACTACTACCAAAACCCTCCATTTCAATTAGAATCTGGCAGTGAGGAAGCGGTACGTTGGGCGGCAACTTATGGTCTTTTCCATTGGGGTCCAATTGCTTGGTGTATCTATATGATCCCTGCAATTCCAATCGCTTACTTCTTCTATGTACGTAAACAACCTGTACTAAAAGTATCTGCTGCTTTAATGCCTGTTATTGGTGAAGCAAACAGCTTTGGTAAACTAGGTAAAGTTATTGATGTACTGTTTATCTTTGGTTTATTAGGCGGCGCGGCAACCACATTAGGTTTAGCGGCACCACTGATTAACGAAGGTATCAGCTACCTATTTGGTATTCCTGCAACAACAGGCAGCCAGATTTTGGTTCTAATGGTATGTACGGCTATCTTTGCTTACTCATCGTACATGGGTATGGACAAAGGCATTAAGATTTTAAGTAACATTAACTTCTGGGGTGCGCTAGCTTTACTGCTGTTTGTATTAGTTTGTGGCCCTACTATCTTTATGCTGGAAACCGGTCTAGATTCAATCGGTCGTATGCTGTCTAACTTCTTTGTAATGGCAACATGGGCAGAACCTTTTGGTGGCATGGGCACATTTGAAGATACACACTTCCCACAAGATTGGACTATTTTCTACTGGGCATGGTGGTTAGTATTTGCGCCAAGCATGGGTCTGTTCGTTGCGCGTATTTCACGCGGAAGAACAATTAAGCAAATGGTTTCTGGTGCTGTTTTCTTTGGCTCTTTAGGCTGTTCAATGTACTTCATCATTTTAGGTAACTACGGTTTATCACTGCAGTTATCTGGTGAATTAGACGTTGTTGGTATTCTAAATTCTGAAGGGGCAACTCGTGCTATCTTCGCGACTTTAGAAACGCTGCCATTTAGTACGTTTGTTATTGCTGTATTTACCTTGTTATGTGTGATTTTCACCGCGACAACGTTTGACTCTATCTCTTATATTTTAGCGTCAGTAGTACAAACCAACGTAACTGAAGATCCAATGCGTTGGAACCGTTTGTTCTGGGCTTTCACTTTATCATTCATGCCATCGGCGTTAATGTTTATGGGCGGCTTGGCAACACTACAAACAGCGGCAATTGTGGGCGGTTTACCGCTATTAGTTATCGCAGTTATGCTAATGATCTCTGGTGTTAAAGCAGCAATGCTAGACTTATCTCACCAAGATAATTACGTAGATCCTGTGATCAACATTTCTGATTTACCAGATGTTGATCCATGGAGCAAAGAAGGCCAAGCATTGGCTCGTTTTGAGCAACTACGTGATAACGCAATTGAAGCTGCAGATCTAGAACGTGAAGCAAACGACGCTATCTGGATGCTGAAAAAGCAATTACGTAAAGAAGCATTAGCTCGCGGTGAATCAAGCGTTGATTTAGGCGATGCACCAGATGAGATCATTGAAAAATTACGTCAACTAACGGATGATTCAATGAACGCTAAAGATGCTAAGCTAGCGGCGTCTGAGCTTGCTCAAGAAGCGCGTGTTGTCTTTGATGATCTAATGCGTCAAAAAGTCGAAGACGAAGCACAACAAGCAAATGAAGAAGCAAAACTGGCGATTAAAACAAGATTGAATACGCCAAGTTAATTCTACCTTTGTGGTTAATGTCTGCTGAAATACGCAGGCATTGCCCTAAGATTAAATACAAAAAAACCGCTAAATTTAAAGCGGTTTTTTTTACTTAGACGTTAAAAATATTGCTCTATTTTTTGATAAGGTAAGTTAGGCTCTAACCCAAAATACGTTTTTAATGCATCAAAATATTCAGCTTCATCTTCTAATGTAATTTGTTGTGTTACTCCATTTTTCTTTATTTTTAATTGTTGATTCGACAAAGTATTAATCCCCTCTTCCGTCGATAAGGCAGCTATCGCGCCTGAAGTAAAAACAGAATCTGAATGAGTTGAGGAAAAATGATTCGATTAAAATAATGAATTAACATTTCTTGATTCATTTCATACCCTTGTTTTAATCTTAAAATTATCTGTCTAACTTAAAAACACAGCTTATTATCTAAAGTTAAGTTGAGGTAAAGTTTTATTTCAAATAAATTTAAAAATAACCCTACCAACAAGTTATTTCATCCCTAATACAATCGCAGCTATACCTGATACTGAGCACACCACTAAAGACACTTTTCTTATTGTTCCTTTATCAATTCTATCAACCACTTTCATAGCGACTAGATAACCAATAACCGAAGCCGGAAGTAATGGTAATGTAAGATATAAATGATTCAAGCTCATGTACCCAGCAGGCACTTGAACCGCTAATGAGATAACACTACTCACCACAAAGAAAGCCGATAAGTTAGCTCGAATAAGATTTGCTTCTTGATGCTGTAATAACAACGCCATTGGCGGTCCACCAATCCCTGAACTGGTGCCAAACAAGCCTGAAAAGAAACCTGCAATCGTCATTCTTGAATTATTTGGTTCAATACGAAATGGAAGCAAGCTAATCGCAACAGCAAGTAATACAACCACACCAATCCAAAGAGACAGCAGTTTTGCATCTACATAGTAAAGTAGTAAACCACCAAGCAAAGAGCCCGGAATTCGGCCTAAAAATGCGTAGCCTAACCCACGAAAAGAGACATTTGCTTTGTATTTATAGGCATTAATAATGGATAAGAATAAACCGACAATTACGATTGGGCCCGGCACATAATTTGGCGAGATTAAAAATAACAATGGTGCAGTAACAATAGCCAAACCAAAACCAATGGCGCTTTGCACAAATGAGCCGATAAAAATCAGGATCATTGCAAAGAGTAAACCGAGATCAATTAGGGGAAATTCCATAAAAAATGCCTTCTATTTATGGGGGAATAATAGAAGACATTATGAACTAGATTTTAGAAAGGAAATAGCAGTATTACACTATTTACTTTTCATTATTACTCAACCGATTGCAGAGTTTCCCACGTTACTTCGCACTCACCTTTTACCGTAGAGATAAATGCTGAATCACCGGTGATCATTACTGAGAATTCCATCGTTCTTTCTAAGAAAGTGGAGAACTCTTGGATCTGCTCCCAATCAAAACGAACAACCTCTACTGGGTATTGTTTAAACTTGCTTTGGTTTTGTTTCCACCACACATCAGATTTTGAATTAAAGCTGTACACTTTAGTCACTTTTGATTGGCGTGATGCTTTTTTCATGCGATCTGCATCAGGCTCGCCTGCATCAATCCAAAGTGAAATAGTATCATCATATTCACGAACCCAGATATCCGGCTCATCAACCGCTGATAACCCTTTAGTAAACGTTAAATTTTCTTCTGCATTTAAGCAAAAAGCCAACACGCGAGCCATCATACGTTCAACGTTCTCAGATGGGTGTTGAGCGATGGTTAAGTTTACTGAATCGTAGTGATCACGGTTCATGTCCGTTAATGCAACACGGAATTTATAGATGGTTGGTTTGATAGCCACTGGCTTTCCTAAGTATTGAGAATTGGGTGCATTGTACCCTTTTCTTGTTGGTATGCTATAGCTGTCTGATTTTTCATAAAAAAGGCCACGTATGGCCTTGCTATCGCTTAGCCGTTATTGGTCTGAAAGCGCGTTGCGAATAAAGCCATTATGTTTTGCTAACTTTTCTTTCGCGCTTTTTGCATCTAACCCAGACAAAACCATTAAGATGGCTGTTTTAC
>JAAGZR010000182.1 GCA_024206155.1 Aliivibrio sp. | reverse complement strand
TTTCTGGTCAATGTTACTCAAGCTCAGTAAGTGTGGGTAACTCAGGCAACCGTGGTCGTTGTAGCCAAGCGTGTCGTGATGAATATGAAGTAACAAACGTACGTACTAAATACCCACTAAACTTAAAAGATAACTCCGCGTACTTTGATCTTCCTGAATTAGTGGATGCAAAAGTCGACTCATTGAAAATTGAAGGCCGTATTAAAGGTGCTCACTACGTATATACCGTAGTTGAAAACTGGCGTAAAAATATCAATAAATTTGTTGAGACAGGTGAGCTATATGAAGATGATTCAAATCTTCATAAAGTATTCAACCGTGGCTTAACCAACAAATTCTTGAAAGGTAATTTGACCAAAGACATGTTCATCGATAATCCTCGTGATAACAGCGTAAACTACGCGGTTGAACAGAGTAACTCGATTGATGTAGTACAAATTCAAGAAGTTAAACAAGATCTTTACAGTGCTAAGAATGCCCTGGGTGCGACACTAGAAGAAAAAGTGAAATCGCTAAGCATTGATAAAATCGCAGTTACTATACAGTTTAAAGCAACACTTGGTGAACCGTTAACCGTAATTGTTACGCCAAAAGATGAAGATCAAGAAACGTTTGAAGTGAAGTCAACCTCACTACTGAGTGAAGCGGGTCAGAAGGCAATAACAGCAAAAGAGTTAGAAAAACGCTTTAAAGGTGTCATCAATTCTAATTATGAATTACTGGGTTATGACTTCTCCGAGTTGGGTGAAAATCTAGCCGTACCATTCCGAGAGCTGACAGAGATTAAAGATCAAGTTGCTTTCTTATTGAATGGTTCTAAAGACGTAATTAAACACGTAGACGTTGCCGCATTACCACAACAACCTAAAGTTGAAGAGAAGCCAAAATTATCTATGCTTATTGCTGATGTGGCTGACTTAAATGTGTGTGATGCTACGGATGCAGATATTTACTTTAAGCTGCCTGAGAGCTTTAAAAAACGTGACCGTAAGTACATCAATATCTTCTTAGAGAACCCACGTTTGATCCCATGGTTCCCAGCGGTTCTCATCGGTAAAGATTACGATGAAGCAGTAAAAGTACTTGAAGAAGTAAAACCAGCTCGCATCGTAACTAATAACACAGGTATTGCGTATAAAGCATTTGAAATGGGTATTGAATGGATTGCAGGTCCATTCTTAAATACCACAAATTCACACGCGCTAGTGACAATGAAAGAAAGCCTAAACTGTGCGGGCGCATTTATTTCAAATGAGATCAATAAAGGTCAGATAAAACACATTCGTCGTCCTGAAAACTTCAAGTTACTATACAGCATTTATCACCCAATCTTGATGATGACAAGTCGCCAATGTTTCTTCCAACAAACCGTTGGCTGTAATAAGCCTGCGATTGAAGCTGGTTGCATGTTGAAGTGTGAAAAAGCGACGACGATTACCAATGTGAAAGGGATTTCATTCGCAGTTGATAAGCAAAAAGGTGGTTACCCAAGTATCTACAACCACGAACAGTTTTTAAACATGGATATCGTGACAGATTTCTCTGATTTATTTGATGAGTTCTTCATTGATTTAACTAACATCGGTGGTGGCTCTAAAGAACAAGCTGATAAAGTTGAGTTAGTTAAACACTTTGAAAAGCTAGTTCATGGCGATGTAAGTGTACAAGAAGAATTATTCACCATGGTTCCAATTAATACTAATGATCAATACCAACAAGGTCTGTAAGATTTAGACAATAGATAACAAGATAGAGCCGCGATCACACCTCGCGGCTTTTTTTTGTCTATAATTCAATAATAAGTATGAGTTTGATATAGCAGAAGTACAATTCTAAACAGTGAGGGAACTGGCTATGGTGACATTACAATTACTTAAAATGGAAGATGCTACGGCGTTGCTAGAGTTTGAATTAGTAAATCAAGAATGGTTTGAATCATATGTTGAAGCGCGTGATGAGGATTTTTTTACAGAAGAAGGCATGAACGATCATATTGATTTTTATCTTTCTGAATATGAACAAGATCGAATTTATCCAATGTTAATAAAAGATGTTCATGGAACCATTTGTGGACGAGCTAATCTTTATAATATTGATCGCGAAAAAGCATCTGGCTTTATTGGTTATAGAATTGGCGAACAATTTGTATCTCAAGGCTTCGCCACTTATGCAACAGAAGTCTTAATTAATGTTGCTAGAGAGACATTAGCGCTAAATCAATTAATAGCAACTGCGGCAACAGATAATCTAGCCTCGCAACGGGTATTAAGTAAAAATGGTTTCAAGCAGGTTGGATTTAAACCTGAATTCACCATTGTGGATGGCGAGATAATTGATTGTTATGAATATCGTTGTGTAATTAAGCAGTTATCAAGTGTGGTGTAGTTTGAGCGTAGCCGTAGAGCGGGGCTTGATATATACTTTCTTATTTCAAAGGAATTTCTATAATGGAAATGATAATTGTCTCTTCTGAGCGACAAAAGCGAATGATCATGATTTTTGGTCGCATGAAAGCAAAAATGTCAGATAAGGCACTGCTCAATAGTTTAGATTCACGTGAAGTGAACTCAACAGCTTATCCTGCATTTAAAAAAGCACCAGATCTGCGTGTTGATCGCATTCAACTTCCATTCGGTGATGATAAAACAGGTTCTTTAGATGGTGGTGATTTCTTATATCGTTACTTATCAAAAGGCTATATTTGTTTAGGTGACTTTGAAGGTCAACCAAAACCAGATTTAGCACCATGGGGCGTTCGCTCTGTACGCCGTCAACCTAAAATTGGTTTCGGGCTGTAATTAATCAAAATTATCAATTACATGATAGCAATAACTGTATCGTAATATTTACGATCTAAGCAGAATTAAATTGCAATGGGAGTATTCTATAAAATTCATATTATGGGTTATGTAGACGACTTCCATGAGCCTTTTCAGTACAAATAGCATCGCAATGCTTTTGTTATTCCAATTCCACCTCCACCTCACTACATTCAAATGTGTACTTATAAACACTTAAGAGTGCCACCAATAATGTAAATAATTCCGTTACTGAATTAATTATTATCATTTATAAAACCACCATTTTTTGACTGTTTTTTCGCGTCAAAAAAATGTGATATTCATTCAAAAATGACGTTAAGGTAACTACTTACAAGATATTTGATAAACATCTTTCATTAGCTATTCCCAAAAGCAAAACAAGGTGTAGAATACGCTTCCTTATCGACTAACACAGTATGTGTAATCTATTCCAGTATATTGAAAAATAAGATGAATACACTATTAGGACATAAATGAAAAACGTATTATTTTCTCTTGTTATTTCTTTAGCAACCGTTTCTTGTACTCCAATTTTTGATGGTAACTATAATCAATCTAATCCAGAGTATTGTGATTGCAGTAATGGCTCATCAAATTCAAACACATGGCAGCCCGGTTCATCAAAGCCAAGCATATCAAAACCAACCCAAACGGTGGAAGAGCAATTAGCAAATCTTGCTAACCAAGTACACAACAAATGGGGGGATAAAGAATTTCTTGAAGCGGGTAAACATCGTTATGTGAAGTATCTTGATGGATATCGTACTCGCGCACATATTGATTTTGATAAAGGTAAGATTTATATCTCTACCATTTCACAATATCAACCAAAAGAAACGTTGAAGAAAGCGATCATTGGTACCGTATTGATGCCTGCTGACCCATCACATGTTGATTTATTTAGTGATAAATCAATTCCGTTACGTGGTCGTCCATTCTTACTTGGCCAAATTAAAGATCAAGAGAATAAAGACATTGAATGGCCATGGAGAGCTGGTCGTTATGCCGATTATTTAATTGAAAATAAGCTGCAATCTAAAACGATTAAAAACGGTAAGGCATATTACGTTGAGATCTCAATGGTAGACGATCATTTAGATCAGCGTGAATTCCAATATGCAGATTTGATTAAAAAAGCATCGAAAGAATACGATATATCAATCGATTTAATTTATGCCATTATCCAAACTGAAAGTAGTTTTAATCCTTATGCTGTAAGCCATGCTGGGGCCTATGGTTTAATGCAGGTGATCCCAAAAACAGCAGGGGCAGATGTATTTAAATTAGTTAAAAACAAATCAGGTATCCCAACAAAAGAGTATTTGTTTAATCCTGCACATAACATAGATACAGGCACCGCTTACTTCTATATTTTAAAGAATAGATATTTACGAGATATTACTCATGAAACCAATAAACATTACAGCATGATATCAGCGTATAACGGAGGCTCTGGAGGGGTATTTTCAACGTTTGATTCAAGTAAGACTAAAGCGATTAGCGAAATCAATAATCTAAAACCAGAGCAGCTATATTGGGAATTAACCAATAAACACCCAAAAGCAGAAGCTCGTCGATATCTAGAAAAAGTGTTGAAGTTTCAAAAAGAATTTAATGAAAAAGCGTAGATAGAATATGTTGATTGAGAAGATGAATAAATCGAATTATACATTCCTAATACGATTTGTTAGCTTCTCATTCTATTAAAAATATAATCAAATTAGTTGGTGGTAACGCTAGATTGAAAAAGATTTTCTTTTGTTTGTTGTGTATATATTCCTCTCTTTCATGGTCGCTTGATTTGACCACCGAAGAACATGAGTGGCTAAAGCATAATCAAAATTTCACATTTTATAATGATAACTACGATTCGAGGATTTTCTTTGTCGATAATGGAGTTCAAAAAGGACTTTATCCTTATCTTATTGAAGATATTAATAAAAAATTAAATACGAAATTTTCAATAGAAGTGAAAGATGTTGATGTATTACATGAACAATTTACTAAACTTGAAAATGGCGCTTATTTTGATTTTGCGAATACAAAAGAAAGACGTGAAAATTACTTTTTTGTACCTACTTTATATCGGGTAAGTACTAAAGTTTTCTTTAAAGACACTAAAAATATTAAAGACTTAGTTAGTTTGAACCATAAAAGGATTGGCCTTGTTGATGATTGGTATTCTACAACTAATTTTGTGAATCAATACGCAAGATCAATACACTATATACCAGTGAAATATAAAAGCTTAAATGAATTAACGTCAGCTTTGCAGGTTGGAGATATTGATGCTTTTGTGGCCGACACGCAAGTGATTACAGATAAAGCGTTTCCAACTCTTGATTTACCTCGATTAGAGAATTTATATACATCATTTGCAATTTCAAAAAATAATATTGAGTTACATACAATTTTAGTGAAGTATTTTACTGATTTAAAATCAATCGAAGTAAAAGATATGGTGAAAAAATCGCGTGAAGATTATTTCATCTATTTATTTAAAAAGAGTGAAGAGCTTAAAGGGTTAGAGGTCACTGTCGGTTATGGGATTAATGAGTTTCCAACCAGTTATCTCATAAATAATAAATATCATGGTATTGCACCAACGCTTTATGATAGCATTAAATTTATTTTTAAAGATACAGTTAATTTTACTGATCCCAGTCATGGTGAATGTAAAGATTATGATGTCTTATTATCAACATTTGAAAATAAATGCATAACAGATAATTACTTACTGACTAAGCCTTATTATAGTTTTGAACTGTCTGTTTTTAATAAATTAGAAGGTAACTTTATATCTCGAATTGCAGATGTTAATTATTCAACTGTCGGGATATTAAAGAATGCGTATTATTATGACTATGTGAAAAATAATACCTTAAAAGTTAAAATGGTATTTTTTGATACCTTTGAAGAGATCATTAAAGCAATAAACGATGGAGAAATAGATTACGCGTTTGGCGATCAGAGATTATTACTTAATCATACTATTAATCATGATATGTATGATTTAAAGACAGCGGGGACATTAACTAAAACATTCTCTGTCTATATGGCAGTAAAAAAAGAGTATGAGGCGTTATTTAAAGCGATTAATTTGATATCGATAAGTTCGGATAATGAGCGTTTAATTAAAAATATCTATATAAATGAAAATGAAAAATTTAAACGTAACGATTTATGGGTACTGACGAGCGTTTTGAGTGGTAGCTTGCTTATTATTATTTTTTTACTGTTCAGAGATTATTTAGCGAAAAAATCACAACATCGCCTATTAACTATGAATGAATCGTTGATAGGCTCACTGGAAATGGCATCGTTGTACAGTGATGAAGAGACCAGCGAACATAACAAACGGATTAATATTTATTCTGAGCACTTATCAAACCTTTTGAAAATGCCAAAAGCGTTTGTAGAAGAGATCCGAATGATAGCTTCTCTGCATGATATTGGAAAAATTGGTATTCCTCACTACATCTTGAAGAAACCAGGAAAGCTAGACCCTGATGAATTTGATGTAATGAAACAACACGTAAACATTGGCTATGAGATAATAAAGAATACGGATCTTAGTCTGATAACCAAAAATATTGTGCTGTATCATCATGAAAAGTGGAATGGGAAAGGGTACTTACATCTTTCAGGTAAAGATATTCCAATTGAAGCTCGAATAGTAAGTATTGCGGATGTGTATGATGCATTAAGACAGAAACGTATTTACAAAGAAGGGTTTACTCATGAAGTTGCGATTAAGATCATTGAAGAAGAAAGGGGAGTATCATTTGACCCTGCGATCGTTGATGTATTTTTGAAGCATCATGAAGAGTTCAGAGCTATTTTTGAGAATAATCAATAATCAATAATCAATAATCAATTGGGGCGAGTAGAATGCATATTCGCCCCTGTTTTTTGCTACCTAGTGTTTAATCCCCAAGCGCGCCTTCACCTTTCACATCAAAATTGATTTTCTCATGTCCAGCAAACACTTGGAAACGCTTGCCTTTTGCTCGGGCAATAATCGTGATGCCAAATTTCTGAGCCAAATCTAAACCCATTTGCGTTACGCCTGAGCGAGAAAGTAAAACAGGAATGCCCATTTGAGCGACTTTAATCACCATTTCAGAGGTTAAACGGCCCGTAGTGTAAAACAGTTTGTCATCACCGGTTTCTTGTTTTAACCACAACTCACCCGCTAAAGTATCTACTGCATTATGGCGACCAACATCTTCAACAAATGAAAGCACTTTATTGTCTTTGCACACTGCACAACCATGAACCGCACCAGCCGCTTTGTAAGTATCATTGTGATAAGTCAGCGCTTCTAACGATTGATAAAGATCGGATTGGTTAATCGTCACTTGTGGTACTTGATAGTTTTCAAGCTGCTTCATTACGTTGCCAAACATAGTGCCTTGACCACAGCCTGAAGTAACCGTCTTCTTTTTTAGGTTTTCTTTTACATGCTCAGTGGTTTCTTTGGTATTTACCGCTGCTGTTTTGGTTTCCCAATCAATAATGACGGATTCTAAAAGAGAAGCATCAGTAACAAAATGCTGGTTTTTTAAGTAGCCTAAAACTAACTCAGCAGGGCGAGCACCAAGCGTCATTAATGTTACCACTTCTTGCCAATTCAACATGACGGTTAAAGGCTGCTCGCAAGCGATCTCTTTTGTCAGTTTTTCGCCATATTCGTCATACACATCAACAGAGATGGTTTGGCTTGGTACAGCACCTGTTGTAATTATTGTTGGTGATGGTTGATTCACGGCAATGCTCCAAAAAATTAATAAAGACTTGGTAAACTAGGCAAATACTATACCACTCTTAACAAAATGAAAGGAGTTGGTATAAGGTTTGCTTTAATTTAGGTAATTATAATCAACATGACGTAGGTGACTTGTGGGTAAGAAGACAGAAAACCAATGGCCACTTCAGTTTGAAGTGATTGAAGAAATCAAACAAGTAGGGCGTTGGAGCGCACCATCATGGCGCATTGGTGACATTCATCTGTATGAGTCAAAAACACAAGCTGCACAAAGCAATGGCATCTTATTTGAACGTGATCTTGAAATATTTTTAGATGAACGAATGGATTATCGTTTTAACTTAAGCTCCCAAGATCCGAAGCTATTTTTTGCTTTTGAAAATGATAATGACGTACTCATTCCAGTGATGATTACTGCTTCACAAAGCTTGATAGGGCAATACATGGATGGTGATTACGTTGTGTTATCCATTGGAATGCCACTACCAGTGCAAGCATGGTTAGAAGCTTTTATCGGCAAAAACGGTGAACTGATAGAAGTTCGTAGAAAGAAACGTAAAGGTGCGGGGCGCGCAAGTGAGCAACTTCCTAAGTAGATGGGCACTGAGAAAACAGAAGGTAAAACAAGGTGAAGAGGTCAGTGATGAGCCTATTCCAGCATCGTCAACACCTGTTATTGAAACTTCTGAAGATTATGTTGAAACAACTGTAGCTTTAGAAGAGACGGAATCAAAGACAGAGATCGAGCTGCCTACCGAGGCCGATCTGGGTGAAATTACAGGAACCAGCAATGTCAGCCAATTTATGGCAACAGGGGTAGATAAAAATCTGAAAAAAGCCGCATTGCGTAAGATGTTTTTGAACCCTGAATTTGCAATGGAAGATGAACCAAACTACTCAACACCACCAAAGTTAGATAGTGAAACCGCTGCCAAATTACGAGATTGGATGGTAGAGCCTGTTGAGGAAGAAGTCGAGATTGAGCAA
>JAAGZR010000181.1 GCA_024206155.1 Aliivibrio sp. | reverse complement strand
TGTTTAGCTAGCTTAAATTAAGAGGAATAAACATGAGTACAGGTAAAGTCGTCCAAATCATTGGCGCAGTTGTGGATGTAGAATTTCCACAAGATGCCGTACCTCAGGTATATGACGCATTAAATATAACCGAAGGTGACCTAAACGGTTTAGTACTTGAAGTACAACAGCAGCTTGGTGGCGGCGTTGTGCGTACTATCGCAATGGGTACCTCAGACGGTTTGCGTCGTGGTCTGAATGTAGAAAATACAGGCAGTGGTATTAAAGTACCCGTTGGTGTTGAGACCTTAGGTCGCATCATGAACGTACTTGGTGAGCCAATTGATGAAGCTGGACCTATTGGTGAGCAAGACCGTTGGTCAATTCACCGTGAAGCGCCTGCTTACGCTGAACAATCAATGTCTAACGAATTGTTAGAAACTGGTATCAAGGTAATCGATTTAGTTTGTCCATTCGCTAAGGGTGGTAAAGTTGGTCTATTCGGTGGTGCTGGTGTTGGTAAAACAGTAAACATGATGGAACTTATCCGTAACATCGCTATCGAGCACAGTGGTTACTCAGTATTTGCTGGTGTTGGTGAGCGTACACGTGAAGGTAACGATTTCTATCACGAAATGAACGATTCTAACGTACTTGATAAAGTATCGTTAGTTTACGGTCAAATGAACGAGCCTCCTGGAAACCGTTTACGTGTTGCCATGACTGGTTTAACTATGGCAGAAAAATTCCGTGACGAAGGTCGTGACGTATTATTCTTCGTAGATAACATTTACCGTTACACGCTTGCGGGTACTGAAGTATCAGCGCTACTTGGTCGTATGCCGTCAGCGGTTGGTTACCAACCAACGCTTGCTGAAGAAATGGGTGTATTACAAGAACGTATTACTTCAACTAACAAAGGTTCAATCACTTCAATCCAAGCGGTATACGTACCAGCGGATGATTTGACCGATCCATCGCCTGCTACTACCTTTGCTCACTTAGATGCAACAGTTGTACTTTCGCGTTCTATTGCTGAGCTAGGTATTTACCCTGCGATTGACCCATTAGATTCAACTTCTCGTCAGTTAGATCCATTAGTGGTTGGTACTGAACATTATGAAGTAGCTCGTGGCGTACAATCAGTATTACAACGTTATAAAGAACTTAAAGATATCATCGCCATCTTAGGTATGGATGAGTTATCTGAAGAAGATAAGCAAACAGTATCTCGCGCACGTAAGATCCAACGTTACTTATCTCAACCGTTCTTCGT
>JAAGZR010000180.1 GCA_024206155.1 Aliivibrio sp. | reverse complement strand
GCATTATCCCAGCAATTCCCTCGACGTGATAAACTCTGCTTAATTTGAAATCGCCATAACAATTGACGATATTTTTTACTTGTGTAATGACTCCCTTGATCGCTGTGAAACATCAACCCCTTAGGATTGCCACGCGCAGTATATGCCATCAAAAGCGCTTTACACGTAAGTTGACTATCCGGTGAAAATGACATTGCCCATCCGACAGGTTTTCGGGCAAATAAATCAATCACAACAGCCAGATAAGCCCAGCGATTACCCGTCCAGATATAGGTTACATCACCGACCCAGACTTGATTTGGTGCACTTACATCAAACTGACGGTTCAAATGATTTGGAATGTCATGATGTTCTTGTGTTGCTTTACGATATTGATGTTTGGGTAATTGACAGCTTACCAACCCCATCTTTTTCATGAACTTTCCAGCACGATAACGACTCAGTTTCACATCGTCATTCGTAACCATTTGAGCTATAGTTCTGGCGCCTGCGGAGCCCTTGCTGGTTGAATGTGCTTTTCGTATCAAACTGCAAAGTTCCACCGTTTTCACATCAATCTCAACGCGACGTTTTTGCCAGTAATAAAAACTATTTCGATGAACATTAAAAACTTCGCATAATAATTTTATGCTGTAGCTCTGGGTCAATTTCTTGATCATCAAGAATTGTTCAGTGAGTCGGCCATCACCAGAGCCGTAGCCTTTTTTAAAATTTCGTTGTGTAATTCAAGCCGAGCAAGTTTCTTTTTTAGTTCACGTATTTCAATTTGTTCTGGCGTCATCGGCGATGCCTTTGGCATTTTGCCTTGCCGCTCTTCTCGTAATTGTCGAACCCATTTGTCCATTGTGGACTTGCCAATATTCATGGCTTGAGCAGCTTCTTTCACAGTGTAATCTTGGTCGAGAACTAACTGTGCACATTCAAGTTTGAATTCAGCACTGAATTGTCGTCTTGTGCGATTTGTCATTGTGTCACCTATTTATCATTGAGGTGATAATATCACCTCTAATAAAGTGACCAAAATTAGTGTGCCACTACAGTTGCAAACGTCCAATTTGGACGGTCATTTTGTTATCCAATATGGATAACGAGTAATGAATCATCAGGATAAGTAATTACTTAGGAAAAGAGAAGATGACAGGTTGTGATGTGAACCGAAAAATAAAACGCCTCTAAAGGGTAATGCCGATCATTTAAGATCCTAAAACAGCTCTTGAATGATCCTACCATCATGCGAAAATTCGAATGTCTAATTGCATTCGGATTTTTTTATGGACGTATCACAAGCACTCAATGTCATTAATT
>JAAGZR010000179.1 GCA_024206155.1 Aliivibrio sp. | reverse complement strand
TGCGACAGATGCAGATAACGATTTAACAACACTGGTTGTTACTGCAAACAACAAAGAAATCTGTTCGTTTGATGCTGCTAATACCAATGCATTTGCATGTGATTTTCAGCCTACTCAAGCAGGTAACGTAACACTAAAAGCTATCGCTACTGATGCTCAAGATCTTTCATCTACAACAAGTGTAAACATTACTGTTGAAGAAGAGGAAGAGTTCGTTGCACCTGTCGTTGAATTTGTTACCCCAACGAATGGTTCGGCAATCAAGCTAAATGAAAGCGTTGCTATCTCTGTTAATGCGACAGATGCAGATAACGATTTAACGGCACTTGTTGTTACCGCAAACAATAAAGAAATCTGTTCATTTGATGCGGCTAATACCAACACATTTGCGTGTAATTTTCAGCCTACTCAAGCAGGTAACGTAACACTGAAAGCTATCGCTACTGATGCTCAAGACCTTTCATCTACAACAAGTGTAAAAATTACTGTTGAAGAAGATGTGGTTGAGCCGCCTGTAACTCCAGGTGACTTATGTAAAGACTTTAATGTTTATCCTGACTGGACACGTGGTGATCACGCGACTGGCGGTGACATCATGGTTAACAAGAACATCGCTTACTCTGCGAACTACTGGACTAAATCTGTTCCTGGTAGTGATGATACATGGGCACTTCACCTAAATTGTGATGGTACAGAACCAGGTACAGCACCGCTTCTTTCTCTACCAAACCCAATGGACCCAGTTCGTCTAGAAGTCGCTGGTTGGCCAAACACATTAGTTGTTGCTAGCCCATCGTCTGCGGCACCTGCAATGCTGACGATTGAAGCAAGCAAAAGCACTGATTTAGCTGATTTTGATAAGCTAACAAGTACGTTTGTATCTATCATTAATAAAGCTGCACAAGCTGGCTCTGCATCAATTATCATCAACACTGATGTTCTTGATCAAGCAACGCAAGATAAAGCTTTATCTTCAAACAGCATTTCAGTTAAAGAAGCGCTAACTAAAGCGATAGACATCACAGGCAACAAGATTGACATCGATGACATCAACGCGCTTAGCAATGACTTGAAAGGCTGGGCTAATGCACACCACCTAATCATCTCGACGCTAGCACCAGAAGCAAACTACGGTTGGTCTCTAAGCATTGGTGATTTCGCGTTTGATACTCACTCTGGCAGACAATCTGTTTGGGATGAAGCATCTAACTACAGTGCTGAACTACTAAACAAACTAGAGTTGTTCAAAGCAGATGTTGCAACTAAAGCTGATTTCATTGCGTTCACTAAGTCAAATTCAACGGCTGCTCTAACTAGCGACCAATGGCACAATGCACTAGAGTACGTTAAGCAAGTTTCTGATTTTGTTAAAACGCCTGTAATGCTAAATAATATCCCTACGGATCAAGCTTCTGCTTATTTCATGGGTGATAATGCAAGCAAACCACAAGTGCGTAAAGCAGCGTTCAGTAACGTATTTGCTATCGTATTTGATAAAGATACAGCAAACTTAACGGCTGAAATCGAAGAATACAAAAAAGCTAAAATGCCACTGTACTACGTTGGTGAATCAACAGAAAATGGCCAATTAACTATCATTGATGCGTTAAACCGTGAATTGGCTGACGCTGAAGATACAATGAACAACTCGGCATTCTTGTACGAAACACCTCAATCACAATGGGTTCCGTCTACTGTTTATAAGTGGGCTGATTTCATGACAGGCCTGAATGCAATGCATAACGTGGGTGTTGCGGGTAACAAGTTCTGGCTATTGGATGAAAACGTTGATGATGCAACCAACATCAAATACGCAAAAGTGGCTATTGCTGCGTTCCTAGCACAGAGTATGCAAGAAACGATTCGTTACAATGCGTGTGATGAAAACAACTGGGCTGAGATTAAATACGGTGCTGCGACAGATTACCCAATGTCTGCAAGCTGTGGTCAACTTGAGCAAAAATACGCAGATTACGGTGTTAACCCTATTTCTGGTTTAGATCACGCTTACTCTTGTCCTCGTGATGATAAAATGGAAGTAAGCGCAATGACTCACGCGAAGTGGTACGGCGCACCAGCTCCAGTATTTGCAGCTCCAAATGCAGTACTTGAAGAGCGTGGCTTACTGGTTAACGGTAACGTAGGTCGCTGGACAAACAGTGGTCACTGTAACGACAAACCGACTTCTGTAGATACGTCTAAGCAAGTATGGGAACGTGATACATGTAAAACGTACGTTGACCAACAAGCAGGTAGCTTTATTTGGGATGGCAGCAGCCAAGAAGACGTTGAAGGTTGTGGTTGGTGGGGCCGTGGTGTAATTCAAACCACTGGTCGTCAAAACTTCGGTACGCTTAACCACTACTTAGGTCGTTCACACGTTGACCCTGAGACAATTGGCAAAACAATTGATGGTGTTGTTGTTGAAGCACCACCAGAGAACCCGCTATACGCTCAACTAGATTTCTGTTCAAATCCAGGCTTAATTTGTAGCTCTGAAGAGAACAAAGAAATCAAATGGATTGCAGGTCTATTCTACTGGGTTACTTCAGTACAAGCATATCCTGACGAGTCTGGTCAGTACGGCAACTGGAACTACCACAACGAACTTAAGAAGTATGTTGATAGCGGTATGAAAGGCACTGACTTTATCGATGATGTATCTGGTATCGTAAACCGTGGTTGTCCTGATTTAGTGTGTTCTACTGGTGAAGTTCATAACGTTAAAGAACGTCGTGCTAACTTTAAACTGGTTCTAGAGCAACTAGGTCTAAACCCACAATAATTTGGTTACGTTATCTAGATAATTCGTTATCTAACATACATAAATGAATAAGAACCCTGCTTTTCGAAGT
>JAAGZR010000178.1 GCA_024206155.1 Aliivibrio sp. | reverse complement strand
ATGCTAACCAACTAAGATACAAAAAAGGAGTGATAATAAAATCAGGTACAGAAGTGTCTAATTTAGATGAGGGAGACTTTATCTTTTACGACAAACGTTCTGGTTACTCTATGATAATAAACGACGAACCTTTTACAATTATTCAGGAGAAAGACGTCGTTGTTGTCTTATAGTAGCGTTCATCTCTATAATCATTTTCTTGTAAACCTTGTCTGAAAACTTTACATTCTTTGCAAAGATAGGGTTGTTGCTCATGTCTGTAGGTATTTCTTCCCCGCTAAGCTTTTTATAGATACCGCTAATAACTCTTTGGGTTTTAAACGTGAGGCCATACAGTGTCTTGAATTTTTTACGCCTACGGCGAAACACTTCAATCCAACCATCTCTGAGTAGTCTATCAAACCTATCTTCATCCCATGAGAGCAGGTTGTCAAACTCTTCAAACTTTTCTTTGGAAAATATATCTTCACTGTAAAGAAACAGCAGCATATCTAGGTCACCGGTAGTTAAACCATACTTTTGTTTGATAAAGTATCGGATGACTCGCCAATATTTTAAGCAGTCATTAACTTTTAATTTCATTATATTAGATTTCTTATCTTTGTAAAAATAACAATATTATGCCAAAAGGAATAAGACCTAGTAAAAAAAACAATTCCAAGTCAGTAGGAATCCGTAAAATGGATAATTACGACTCAGT
>JAAGZR010000177.1 GCA_024206155.1 Aliivibrio sp. | reverse complement strand
TTCTAGTTTCAGAACCATCAAATAAAAAAGACAAAGGAACCACAATGACGACAACAAAAAAAACAAATCGTCGTGATGAAATATTACAAGCACTAGCAGAAATGCTGGAATCTAACGAAGGTGCTTCACGCATTACTACCGCTAAACTTGCCAAACAAGTGGGTGTCTCTGAAGCAGCGTTATATCGCCACTTTCCAAGTAAAGCAAAGATGTTTGAAGGCTTGATTGAGTTTATTGAAGAGTCTTTATTTTCTCGTATTAACCGAATTATTGAAGATGAAAAAGATACCTTAAAACGTATTGAGCTATTATTAAAACTGCTACTGGCATTTGCAGAGCGTAATCCGGGGTTAACTCGTATTATGACGGGTCACGCGTTGATGTTTGAAAATGAGCGCCTTCGTGAGCGTATCAGTCAGTTATTTGAACGTATTGAACTGCAATTTAAACAGATCCTTCGTGAGCGTATGCTGCGTGAAGGTAAAGCGTTTCCTGTTGATGAAGCCATTTTGGCCGCACAGCTTGTTGGTCAAGTAGAAGGCAGTTTCTGTCGCTTTGTGCGCTCTGATTTTAAATACCAACCGACCGCTAATTTTAATGAATATTGGGCGCTGCTTAGTGCTCAAATTCGATAGTTTGATTTAAATAGGTTTACGATGTCAAAGTACCCAGCTCCGCAATTTTCCACCGCCCTTCTTCACCCTAAATACTGGGGTGTTTGGTTTGGGTTTGGTTTATTGTTCGCAACCGTTACTCTTCTTCCTTATAAGGCAACCAATAAACTTGGTCGAGCGATTGGATTATTAGGCTTAAAGTTAGGTAAATCCCGATCTCATGTGGCACGCCGAAATTTAGAACTCGCTTTCCCAGAAATGGCACCGTCAGAGCGTGAAGCCATTGTTATTGAGAACTTTAAAAACTCAGGATTAGCCATTTTTGAAACGGCAATCGCATGGGTCTGGCCCAATTGGCGTATTGAAAAACATTTTAGTTTTGAGAATAAACAACACATGCTTGATCTTGAAGCACAAGGACGAGGCGTACTTGTTGTTTGTGTGCACGCATTAAACCTTGAGCTAACCGCACGTGCTTTCTCTCTGTTTGCTCCGGGTTATGGTGTTTATCGTCCACACACTAACCCTGCGTATGATTTCATTCAATACTGGGGCCGTACTCGTTTTGGTCATCATATGGTGGACAGAAAAGACGTAAAAGGCATGCTACGTGTATTACGAAAAGGTGAGCGTTTATGGTATTTACCTGATCACGACTACAACCGTAAAAACTCCGTATTTGTGCCTTTCTTTGCAGTACCTGATGCTTGCACCACCGTCGGATCTGACATTTTAATCAGCGCAAGTAAATGTGCTGTCGTTACTGCTTCTGGATTTAGAACTTACAATAACTATCACCTACAAATTGATAATGACATTAGTGAGCAATTTCCGAAGAAAGATCCCGTTGGCGTCGCAACAGTCATGAACCAAGCAGTAGAACGTGTAATTTTACGCTGTATCCCACAATGGATGTGGCTACATAAGCGTTTTAAAACCATGGAAGATCCAAGCATTAAGAAAGGCATTCGCTACGATTAGCAGCAAATATGCATGCCTTTCAAGGAAGAGAAATGAAAACCAATTTAATTACCCGTGAGGGATTCAATAAGCTACAAGATGAACTCACGTTTCTATGGAAGGAAGAGCGCCCAGAAGTGACTAAAAAGGTGACTTGGGCGGCAAGCTTGGGTGATCGCAGTGAAAATGCAGATTATCAATACAACAAAAAGCGCCTGCGTGAAATAGACCGCCGTGTGCGCTATTTGCGTAAGCGTTTAGACCAAGTAAAAGTGGTCGACTACTCTCCTCAACAAGATGGCAAAGTCTTTTTCGGTGCGTTCGTTGAAATTGAAAACGAACAAGGCGATACCCTTTCTTTTCGCATTGTCGGCCCAGATGAAATTTTTGGCCGTCACGATTACATCTCGATTGATTCCCCTATGGCGCGTGCGCTGATAAAAAAAGAAGTCGATGAAGAGGCGGTAGTAAAGACGCCTGAAGGGGATAAAGAGTGGTTTGTGAATTCGATTAAGTATTAAAACTATACGCTTCGCTGACTAGAGACTAGATCGCTCCGCTCCTATAAAAGCAAAAGCGAAAAGCATTATTAGCCAAGCCAGTCATACATGCTCTTATAGTTTCTAGTTAGTGAAACGTATAGTCTCTAGTTAAAACAAACAGCCTCATCACACGCTTTTAATTAATTAAAAAAGAATCAAAAATGATAATAAATATAATTGCCAAAGAACTTAACGTTCGCCCTCAACAAGTTGCAGCAGCCGTTCAATTGATTGACGAAGGCAGCACCATTCCATTTATTGCTCGTTACCGTAAAGAAGTAACAGAGGGTTTAGACGATACTCAACTTCGTACCCTTGATACGCGTTTAACTTACCTACGTGAATTAGATGACCGTCGTCAGTCAATTTTAAAATCGATCAAAGAACAAGAAAAACTGACGCCTGAATTAGAGCGTGAGATTTTAGATGCCGACAGTAAAACACGCCTTGAAGATCTCTATTTACCTTTCAAACGTAAGCGTCGTACTAAAGGTCAAATCGCCATTGAAGCAGGCATTGAACCACTAGCAGATTTGCTGTGGACACAACCTGAAAATAACCCAGAAGATGCTGCTCAATCTTACATTGATGCCGATAACGGATTTGCTGATACCAAAGCGGTATTGGATGGTGCTCGTGCCATCTTGATGGAGCGCATGGCTGAAGACGCTAATTTACTTGAAAAAGTACGTAACTACTTAACCACAAATGCGGAATTAAGCTCCAAAATGGTCGATGGCCAAGAGCACGCTGGTGAAAAGTTTAAAGATTACTTTGAGCATAATGAAAAGCTAACCCGTGTTCCTTCTCACCGTGCGCTTGCGATGCTTCGTGGCCGTAACGAAGGTTTCTTACAGCTATCAATTAACGCTGATCCAAATCAAGAAGAAGGCGTTCGTGGCTCTTACTGTGAAATCATCATCGCTAATCATTATGGCATTACCCTAGGTTCTCAACCTGCGGATTTGTGGCGTAAGCAAGTGATCAGCTGGGCATGGCGCATTAAGATTTTAATGCACATGGAAACCGAGTTAATGGGGGCATTAAAAGAGCGTTCTGAAAACGAAGCGATCGATGTTTTTGCTACTAACCTTAAAGACTTGTTAATGGCTGCGCCTGCTGGCCTTAAAACCACATTAGGTTTAGACCCGGGTTTACGTACTGGTACCAAAGTTGCCGTTGTAGATGCAACAGGTAAAGTATTAGCAACAGATACTATCTACCCTAACCAACCTCACAACCAAATAGCTAAGTCTGCACACACAATTGAAACGTTAATTAAAAAACACAACGTGGATTTGATTGCGATTGGCAATGGTACCGCTTCACGTGAAACCGATGCGTTTGTTGGTGATTTACTAAAACAATCAGGCTTATCGGCAACCAAAATCATCGTGAGTGAAGCTGGAGCTTCTGTCTATTCAGCATCTGAATTAGCCGCTAAAGAGTTCCCAGATTTAGATGTATCGATTCGGTGCGCTGTCTGTATCGGTGGTCGCTGGCAAGGTCGACTGGCAGGGCTAGTAAAAATCGACCCTAGACCGATTGGTGTAGGTCAATAGCAACACGATGTTAGCCAGAGCC
>JAAGZR010000176.1 GCA_024206155.1 Aliivibrio sp. | reverse complement strand
TAAGGAGTCAGTCATGAGACTTGGCCGTCGTTCTTCAAATCAAGAAGAAGCACAAATCGATTTAACATCAATGCTCGATATCGTATTTATCATGTTGATCTTTTTTATCGTAACCAGTTCATTTGTTCGAGAATCTGGCGTTGAAGTTAATCGTCCTCAAGCAAGTAATGTATCAAGTCAACAAGACGCAGGTATCTTTGTTGCAATCACGGCGTCAAACGATATCTTCATTGATAAACGTATGGTGGATGCAGAACGAGTTCAAGCCACACTAGAGCATTTATTGTTAGAACAACCAGAAGCCTCACTTGTGATCCAAGCGGATGAACACGCGTATAACGGTACGGTTGTAAAAGTAATGGATGCTGCAAAAGGTGCAGGAGTGAAGGGCATCGCATTGGCTGCGGAGAAGAACTAATGTGGCGATTATTGTTGGCTGTGCCTATTGCGCTTTCTATGACGGTAGGGCTATTCACGTTTATGGCGTGGATGGTCGATAATGGTCATAACGGTAAACCTGAAAGCAGTGAAACGATCCGCTTTGATATGATGATGGTAGAGCAAGAACAAGATGTTCAACGCCGCCAACGCCGAGTGCCTGAAAAACCAGAGACACCAGAACCGCCACCAGAAGCAAAACCAATGGCGTCTCAAACACAAACGTCGATGGCTACGCCGCAAAGTAATATGCCGCCAATCGGTCTTGATTCAAGTATTTCAGGATTAGCGATTAATGCACCGAGTTTTGCGGATTTTACCGGTAACCAACAAGCGATGCCTCTGTATCGTGTTGAGCCTCGTTACCCATCAAAAGCGATGAAAAGAGGCGCAGAGGGCTTTGTTGTGATGTCATTTACTATTGATGAGCAAGGTCGTCCAACGAATGTAAAAGTCACGGATGCTAAGCCACGCCGAATGTTTGAAAGAGAAGCGGTAAAAGCGTTGAAAAAATGGAAATATCAACCAAAAGTGGTCGATGGGAAAGCCATTGCTCAAATTGGACAAACGGTGAAATTGGAGTTTACGTTAGCAAAATGATGAAATTAAAATTACATTCTTCTGTTCTTATTCTTAGCGCCGCTTTATTTTTTTCAGAGGCTGTGCAAGCTCAGCAACTTAGTCAATACAATGCAGGTAAAGTACAGCGAGCGTTGCAATTACAACAGCAAGAAAAAATTCCCGAGGCAATTGCTGTTTTGGCAGAATTAACCCCTTCTCAGGATTATGATAAAGCCTATATTCAACGTATGTTGGGTGTGTTTCATTGGCAGGCTGGGAGTAGTAAATCGGCAGTTAAATATCTTACTAAAGCAGTAAATAGCCAGCAATTAGCCGATGAGCAAGCATGGATAGCACAACGTATGCTTGCCGATTTATTATTAACAGAGCAGCGCTTTAGTGATGCGTTACCACATTACTATCAATTGGCGAACTCAGTGCCTGAAAAACAAAAAATAGGCGATTTATGGTTCCGTATTTCTCAAACCCATTATCAGTTGGCTCAATGGAAAAAGGTACTTTCTGCATTAAATAAGCATGAACGTGTTGCGATATATAAGAAAAAAAGTGAAAGAAGCCAATCGTTAGTACTGAAATTAGGGGCGCAACTGCAATTAAAACAGTGGAAATCGGCAATCCCTACATTGAACAGTTTAATTGTACTTGAGCCAAATAAAGCAACATGGTGGCAACAGTTAACGAGTATTCAGCTTCGCTTGAATCAACCTAAAAATGCGTTAGATACCCTTATTCTTGCAGATCGACAAGGAATTGAACTTAGTCAATCAGAGTTGAAATTGTTGGCTCAACTTTATGCTCAGCGCGGTATTCCTGAGAAAGCCGCTGAAGTCCTAAGTCAGTTAGATAAAGCACAAAGTGATATTGATTTACTGACAATGCAGGCAACTTATTGGCAGGCAGCAAAAGAGTGGGATAAAGCAATTACTGTTTGGGAAAAAGCAGCAAAGTTTGATGATCAATATTATTGGCAGGTAGCGCAACTTCAAATTCAAGAGGGTCATCATCAACAAGGGCTAAAAAGCCTTGATAAAGTAAAGGACTACAATAAAACCGATGACGTAGCATTAGCGAAAACACGTGCTTATTATAAATTGAATCAATTAGAGTTGGCCCTTGTGAATGCAAAACGAGCCAATGACTTTACACCATCCAATGAAGCAAAAGGGTGGATACAATATTTGTCTCAGTTGAGGGCGATAGAGAGCTAGGGCCAGTTTTGTTTAGTGTTTTATTGAACTGGTGTGATGGAGGTTAGTGTAAGGTTCATTCCACGAAATATTTTCCATCAGTTTTACATGGGTATCAATCAGTGAATGGGCTTCTTTATTCCAAATAGATTGGTCTTGTTGCTGATTACAAAACTCTAAACGTAATACAGTTAGATGTTGTAATCGTTTTAAGCACCAATCTTGAATTTCTACCTCTGTTATAGGATTAAATGCAGTCACCTCTAGATGAGCGCATGCGTACTGTAACATTTGGTAGGCCTTAATCGAATTATGCTCTTTGGATGCTTGGTACAGGCGTAAACAAGCATCTAACCAACAGGCGATAGCTTTGCTCTGACTGTCGGTGAGTTTTGGTCCCCAAATGGAATCAGGCGCTGTAAATAGAAGCGTTTCGAGCGCTATTGTTTCTTTGTATTGTTTTCTTTTGTGCCACTCAGAGATTAAAAGTAACCACTTATCCAATGTCATAGCTTCACCTTTTATGATTATCATGACGTTATATTTAGTGTGGTTTACATTGGCTAAATTGCAATACAAAATCGCTAATCAAAGCTAAATCATGCCATTTAAAACAATGTTGTTATAGCTCACCATCCCTACGATTTCACCATGCTTAATCACTGGTGCTCGGCTTATTCCAAAACGTTCAAACAATCGAGCGCAATATTTTACGTTCATGTCAGGTGATACTGAAAGCGCAGGTTTTGTCATGATTTCATAGATATTTGTACGCTCTGTTGGACGGTTTTGAGCAAGCACTTTTTTGGCGATATCGTTCATTAAGACAATGCCATATTCATCATCATCATGACGTTTTTTTACAATTAGTGCTTTTACTTGTTTCTGCTTAGCTAATTGAATGCCTTCAGCGACGGTCATTAACCCATCTACCATGACATAAGTGTTAGACATAACATTTTCTACTTTCACTTTATTCATAATTTTTCCTCAACGACCTTGGTTAATGTCTCAACTTGGTGAGCGACGCCAACAGCATCTTCAATATCAATCTGAATTGCAATTCCTTGGCCGGATTCTGTATCAAATTCTCCGACATCATTGATGGTTTCTAAAATAGAGCGAGCAAGATGCTCTTCAACTACGAACAATAAAACATCTTTTTGAACCTCGAGAGTTAGGCCAAAGAAAGTCTTTTTCTTATTGAGACCTTCTCCACGGGCGTGATTAATTACAGTTGCACCAGTGGCTCCAGCAGTACGCGCTGCATCAAGAACTGCATCTGTTTTTGCTTCTTCTACAAAAGCGAGTAACAATTTAAAGCGCATAGGCTTTCTCCTAAGTTAATCAATTAATTCGATTTTTCTTGAGATATAGGCTTTGTTTTGGCCCTATAAGCACTGATTTGTGCATATGCCATAACAGAAATAATGGGAAATAAACTGGCAAAGGCTATTAACCCAAAGCCATCAATCATGGGGTTGCGTCCGGGAATTGTTGAAGCAAGGCCTAACCCTAGCGCGGTTACTAAAGGTACAGTGACCGTTGAGGTTGTTACACCACCAGAATCGTAAGCCAATGGAATGATCATTTTAGGGGCATAAAAGGTTTGAATAACCACAATGACATAGCCCACCATAATGTAATAATGAATTGGGTCCCCAACCACAATTCGGTAACTTCCTAGCGAGATACCAAAGGCGACACCTAAAGCAACTGCTATTCGTAACCCATTGACACTAATACTGCCACCAGAAACCGAGTTCGCTTTAATCGCAACGGCAATAAGAGATGGTTCAGCTATTGTAGTACTAAATCCAATAGTGGCGGCAAAAATATAAACCCAGTAATAATCGACCCAATCAAAGGTTTGGTTTAATAGCTCTTTTCCTTCATAGATAAAATCAGGCGCGGTTAATTGTGCAGCCATCGATTCACCTAGTGGAAATAACGCAAGTTCTAAACCCATTAAAAAGAGGGACAATCCTAAAATTACGTAGAAAAACCCTAGAATGACTTTAGGTAAATTGACTATTGGTTTTTTTAATATCGCAAATTGGAAACCAAAAATAATAACGACAATCGGTAATACATCACGAATGGTTGATAAGAAGGTTTCAAAAAATAGAGTCAGGCTGTTCATGCTAATACCATCCCATAGATCATGACAAAAATCATAGGTAGTAATGAAGCAAAAGCGATTAATCCAAAACCATCAAGCATAGGATTTCGCCCTTTAATGGTAGAAGCAAGACCGACACCAAGCGCGGTAACTAAAGGAACCGTGATGGTTGATGTTGTTACTCCACCTGAATCATAAGCGATGCCAATAATATTTTCAGGCGCAAACCAAGTGAGAGTAACTACAATAATATAGCCACTGATGATCATAATATGGATAGGCCAACCTTTGAGAATGCGTATAACACCAAGCATAATTGCAAACCCAACAGATAACGCAACGGTAAGTCGAAGGCCATTGGCATAATCATCCATATCGTTTTCTGTATGTGGGATCATTCCTCCTTCGGCGGCGACTTCTGCCGCCTCTGCCGCTACCGCTGTGAGTGCAGGCTCCGCAATAGTCGTTCCAAAACCCAAACAAAAAGAGAAAAGTAATAACCAAGCCACGCTACCTTTTCTGGCAAAGGCTTGGGCCATTGATTCGCCAATAGGAAATAACCCCATCTCTAAACCGAAGATAAAAAAGGTAAGACCAAATACTACGAGTAGTAGACCAAATAATATAGAACCTAGGTTGGGTAGGGGCTCTTGAAGTACAACCAATTGAAAGAAGGCGATAACAAAAATAATCGGTAGGAGATCGCGAAAACTTCCAAGCATGGCACTTAACATGGCTTTAATGGCGTTCACTTACGCTCCTTTACTTCATGATATGTATGTTATTTATACTGTACGAATGGAGATAAGAGTGTGAGCAAGAATGGATTTTGATTTATTTCCCAAGAGAATGTTTCAAAATGTTAACTGAAATGCGGATGTAGATTTAGTGGCAAAATATTAAAAAGAGATTTTATAAGTGAAAAAGAGTTAAAACTGACTGCTGAAATAGACAGTTTTATACTCATTTAAATTATTAACGGATAACAATCTTCCTTGGGATTAACTCAATTCCTGCTTGATAACGTTTTGCTGAAGCATTCAACCCTAATGCTAAGGCACTATCAGCAATCAGTTCGAATTGCTGTGGTAGAGAGTTTACTTTGATAGGTAAAAAATCAAGTAAACGGTTATCACCAAAGGTGCCCAATTTTATTTTGGTCATTAATTCAGGCTTTTCAATGAGTACATCTAAAATGCCTTCAAGTAGGATATAAGAGGTCGTAATGATCGCATCTGGAATTGTCTCTTCATTTATCCATTGCTCAAAAACAGCTTTGCCTGATTCACTGTTAAAGTGTTCGCCATAGCCTATGATGCTTGCTAAACCTTTCTCTTTGGCTTTTGTTTCAAACCCTAATTGGCGTTCACGAGAAATATTCAGCTCTGGTAAAGCACCAATTAAGCCGATTGATTTTACGTTCTCATTAACTACCGACTTAGTTAATTCATATGCTGCGTCAAAATCTTCACTGATCACACAACCAAAATGTTCGTCATCTAAAGAGCGGTCAATGGCAATAATTGGCGTGCCTTTTTCTTGAATCGTTAAATAGTAGTCACTGCCATTAGGCAAACAACTAGCAACAAATAAAGCATCAATGCGACGACTAATAAGGGCATAAGCCACATTCATCTCAGTTTCGGGATCATCATCCGAGCACCCAATTAAAATTTGATAACCCGCTTTACGAGAGTTGTATTCTAAAAGTTTAGCTAGTTTGGCGTAACTGGTGTTTTCAAGATCCGGGATGATTAAACCAAACGAACGGCTACTGCCTGCACGTAATGCAGAAGCAGCATGATCTGGACGATAATTATGTTCATTAACTACTGCCATGACTTTTAATTGCGTCTTTTCGCTGATGCGATATTTCTGAGCTTTACCATTAATGACATAGCTTGCAGTGGTTTTAGAGACGCCAGCAAGTTTGGCTACTTCATCTAATGTCATTGTTAAGATCCTTAAATTCTGTGGGTCGGATCATATAAATTTAGATCCAATCAGTTTATGAGTTGAATTGTATGCTGAATCGTTTCAGTATGAAAGCTGAAAGGATTCAGCAAATTTGAAAAACGTGATATTTACTTTGTTTTTACTCTTCATGATATGATTTTTTGAGTAGAAAGCATTTGCTGAATTTTTTTAACTGCTTTGCTGAATCGATTAAGCTTGCGTTTAAGCAACGCTATAATGGTGATTCAGCAGAGCATAAATCACAAATACAGAGCGAGAGGCTAAGACCCATGCTGACATTGACAAAGAATGACATTACGTTGCAACAAGTAGCAACGGATAAAACAACAGCAATCAAAGCGATTGCAAAGCAACTGACAGAAAAAGGCTTAGTTGCAGAGAAGTACGTAGAAGGGATGCTAAACCGTGAGCAACAAAACTCAACGTTTTTAGGTAACGGTATTGCTATTCCACATGGCACAACCGATACCCGTGATTTAGTAAATAACACAGGCGTTGCTGTGCATCATTTTCCTCAAGGTGTTAACTGGGGTGATGGTAATGTGGTTTATGTGGCAATAGGTATTGCCGCTAAATCAGATGAGCACCTAGGTATTTTAAAGCAACTGACTAAAGTACTTTCTGCTGATGGCGTAGAAGAGAAGTTAAAACAAGCAAAAACAGAAGCAGACATCATTGCATTGCTTAATGGTGACGTGCAGTTTGAAGCGGATTTTGATGCATCATTGATTCAATTGTTATTCCCAGCAAGTGATATGATCCAAATGAGTGCGGTTGCTGGTGGTTTACTAAAAAACAGTGGTAATGCAGAAAATCAATTTGTTGCAGAGTTAGTGACTAAAGAGCCTACGCATTTAGGTAAAGGTTTATGGTTGGTAAGTACTGACAAAGGCGTTAAGCGCTCTGGTATGTCTATCGTAACAACAGCGAATGGCTGTGAGTTTAATGGCTTACCTGTAAAAGGTTTGATTGCGATAGCTTCTTGTAACGCTTCTCATAAATTGTTCTTAACGACGATCACAAAAGTGGTTTCAGAGCAGCAACAAGACTCGATTCTATCTGCAACTTCTGAACAGTTACTTACGATGTTCTCTACGTCTACTGAAGAAGCTGCGGTAAGTGCTGATGTGGATAACACAGCAACCTTTAAAATTAAAAATGCACACGGTTTACACGCTCGCCCGGGTGCAATGCTCGTTGCTGAAGCGAAAAAATACGAATCAAGAATCACCGTATTAAACGTAAATGGTGACGGAAAATCGGTGAATGCGAAAAGCTTAATGAAAGTGATTGCGCTTGGCGTTAAACACGGTCATGAACTGCAATTTACTGCCGATGGCGCGGATGCAAAAGAAGCGCTAGCCGGTATTGGTGTTGCGATTGCTTCTGGTTTAGGTGAGGGTTAATTGATGAGTATTAATCAAAAAAGCAAAGTAGTTACTATCACGTTAAATCCTGCTTTAGATTTAACGGGCAGCTTAGATGCGTTATCGGTTGGCTCTGTGAGTTTAGTCAGTAAAGGCTCACTTCATGCTGCAGGTAAAGGTGTCAACGTTGCTAAAGTACTGTCTGACTTAGGTGCCGAGGTTACTGTCACTGGTTTTCTTGGTCGTGATAATGAAGAGCTATTCTGCCAACTGTTTGAAGAAATGAATGCCAATGATGAGTTCATTCGTGTCGATGGTGCTACTCGTATTAATGTGAAATTAGTTGAGAGTGATGGCCGTGTCAGTGATATTAACTTCCCAGGTGTCGAAGTATCACAACAGGCAATTGCTGAGTTTGAAGTGTGTTTATTTGAATTAGCTAAAACACATGAATTTTTCGTATTAGCAGGCAGTTTACCAAAAGGTATTTCTCCTGAACTGTGTGCTGAGTGGATTGAAAAGCTGCATCAAATGGGTAAAAAAGTACTATTTGATAGCAGCCGTGCGGCATTGGCAGCAGGTCTAGAGGCTCAGCCATGGTTAATTAAACCAAATGACGAAGAGCTATCTGAATTTGTGGGTCGTGAATTAGATACAGCAGAAGCGTGTCAGCAAGCGGCTCAAGATCTTGCACAAAAAGGCATTGAGAACATCGTCGTGTCGTTAGGCTCTAAAGGCGTAATGTGGTTAGGAAAGAACGACGAAGCTCAATCTGAATGGATCTATTCGCAACCACCCAAAATGAACGTAGTAAGCACGGTCGGTGCAGGCGATACGTTAGTTGCTGGTCTTTGTTGGGGTCACATGCAGCAAGATTGGGATCGTTCAGACATCTTATCTTTCGCTACCGCTTTATCTGCTTTAGCTGTATCTCAGGTTGGCGTTGGCGTACCAAATATCGAAGACGTAAAAGAATTACAACAACAAGTAACCCTACACAACCCTATTTCTACAAACGTGCAGTAAAGCGTTTAGACTTAGTTTAAGGACAGATTATGAAAAATATAGCTATCGTTACTGCATGCCCAAGTGGTGTAGCAAACAGCATTATTGCAGCAGGTTTATTAGAACAAGCAGCAACCAAACTAAATTGGAAGGCGACGATTGAATGCCAATCAAACGTGTTACCTGTTGATGTATTAAGCCAAGAAGTGATTGATGGCGCAGATGCTATTATCATCGCTGCAAATACAGTCGTCGACACCTCTCGTTTTGTGGGTAAAAAAGTATATCAAGGCACTATTTCTGAATGTACGGCAGATACGCAAGCGTGGTTAGAAAGTGCTTCGAATAGCGCAAAAGAATTAACCGCGTCTGAAGTAACATCAATAGCAGTTACTGAAGATACGGGCGCTAAAAAAATTGTCGCGATCACAGCGTGTCCAACGGGTGTTGCACATACCTTTATGGCTGCTGAAGCGCTAGAAGAAGAAGGTAAACGCCAAGGTCACAATATTAAAGTAGAAACTCGTGGTTCTGTGGGTGCGAAAAACCAATTAACGGATCAAGAAATCGCAGAAGCGGATCTGGTTATTATCGCTGCTGATATTGAGGTTCCTCTTGAGCGTTTTAATGGTAAACGTCTATATAAAACAAGCACAGGTTTAGCGCTAAAGAAAACAGAACAAGAGATGAATAAAGCCTTCTCTGATGCGACTGTTTTCCAATCATCAGGTAAAGCGCAATCTTCTCAAACTGAAGAGAAAAAAGGCATGTACAAACACCTAATGACAGGGGTTTCACATATGCTTCCTGTTGTTATTGCTGGTGGTTTGCTAATTGCACTGTCATTTGTATTTGGTATCGAAGCATTTAAAGAGCCGGGCACAATCGCTGCAACATTAATGGATATTGGTGGTGGCGCAGCATTTGCGTTAATGATCCCTGTTCTTGCTGGTTTTATCGCGTTCTCGATTGCTGACCGTCCTGGTTTAGCACCGGGTTTAATCGGTGGTATGCTGGCTAGCTCAACTGGCGCAGGCTTCCTTGGTGGTATTGCGGCAGGTTTTATCGCGGGTTATTCAGCAAAATTCATTGCGGACAAAGTATCTCTTCCTCAATCAATGGAAGCACTTAAACCAATCTTAATCATTCCATTTGTGGCGAGTTTATTTACTGGTCTGGTGATGATTTACATCGTTGGTGGTCCTGTATCTGGCATCATGTCAGCGTTAACAGAATTCCTAAACAACATGGGTTCAACTAACGCAGTACTCCTGGGTGTTATCCTTGGCTGTATGATGTGCTTCGATTTAGGTGGCCCAGTAAACAAAGCAGCATATACATTTGGTGTTGGTCTTCTGGCTTCGCAAACGTACGGTCCAATGGCGGCTATCATGGCGGCAGGTATGGTACCTGCACTAGGTATGGGTTTAGCAACATTTCTTGCTAAAAACAAGTTTGAAGCCGGTGAGCGTGAAGCAGGTAAAGCTTCATTTGTGCTTGGCTTATGCTTTATCTCTGAAGGTGCGATTCCATTTGCAGCAAAAGATCCAATGCGTGTAATTCCAAGCTGTATGGCGGGTGGCGCATTAACGGGTGGCCTATCTATGCTGTTTGGTGCTCAATTGCTTGCTCCGCACGGTGGCCTGTTCGTACTTCTTATTCCCAATGCGATTACACCAGTATTCATGTACTTAGTAGCAATTGCCGCTGGTACTGCGGTAACTGGTTTTACTTACGCTTTCTTGAAAAATAAAGCGGATGTGAAAGAAGCCGTAGCCGCGTAATAAGCAGATAATTTAAAACAAAATGGGCGCTACCAAATGAATTGGAAGCGCCCATTTTTTATGCTTTTTAAAAGCTAGAACATAAAGTTCACACCTGCGCCAATAGAGGAAATGTAATCATCAGAAGCCAGCGGCATGTATTGATATTCAATATTGAAGGTGGTGGAAGGAAACAGTCTCATTAGGGTACCTACCGCAAGATAGGGCTTAGTTGATGCTGCCTCTTGCTTTAATGTTTGATTACCTTCTGTATATTGATATTCAACATTGGTGTGGTTTAAACCAAACTTCCCATAAAAAGAACCATAATAAGACATAGGGAAATACATTTTAGCGGCAATAGTAGCGCCTGTAGCTGATGCTTTATCATCATTGATTGCGATATCATTGATTGATCCTGTCATGTAGTAACTCAGATCCATCGCAAGCATTGGTGCGAAATGATAGTTATAACCTACCTGAGTCATTAAAGCGCTACCATGGGAACCGTCAATTTTTAGGTTTGCAAGACTTGGCTGAATATAGATTTGGTGTAAAGTGTCTGTTGCTTGCGCTGATGCAGTTGCCCCTAGCAACAAAAGTGGTAGTAACCTTTTCATTATAAACTCGTCCATTTAACCGAATGTGCGATTTTATTGTGAATGAGACAATATTGTAAAGGAAATTTAGGTTTGAAATGACATTAACTATTTGGTTTTCATTATTTTTGGTTTCATTGCTGGGAGCAATGTCTCCAGGACCAAGCTTAGCGACGGTAGCGAAACATACTTTATCCGGTAAGCGAATTAATGGTATAGCAGCCGCTTGGGCGCATTCAATCGGTATAGGCTGCTACGCTTTTATTACCGTTACTGGCTTAGCGGTAGTGTTACAGCAATCACCAATGCTATTT
This sequence comes from Aliivibrio sp., assembly GCA_024206155.1. GTDB lineage: Bacteria > Pseudomonadota > Gammaproteobacteria > Enterobacterales > Vibrionaceae > Aliivibrio. The sequence continues at coordinate 1,318 of JAAGZR010000176.1, read as the reverse complement.
AAAGGCATTAGCTATTTAGGTGCTGCTTATTTGGTTTATTTAGGTCTAGGCGCTCTGCGCTCTACGGGTGGAATTGCTGCAAGGCTTGAATCGGGACAACAAGTTACGATTATTGAGTCAGCAAAAGAAGGGTTACTTATCTCTCTTCTAAATCCTAAAATTGCCCTGTTCTTTTTAGCTCTGTTTAGTCAGTTTGTTGCGGTTGGTCATGGGCCGTTAGACAAAGCAATTATTGTTATTACACCTATTGTTGTTGATGGGTTGTGGTACACGATTATTAGTTGTTTATTATCAGCGCCTAAGATTGTGGATAAACTAAGAGCTCAAGCCAAATGGATTGATCGCCTATCTGGTGTCGTGCTTATTCTTCTTGCTGTTCGAGTGGTATTTTCTGCGTAAATTAACTCATTTAAACGCTTATTTTGTGTAATTTAAAAGAGGAAGTGGGCTTAAAAGAAGAGTTCACTTTTTTATCCTATAGTTTTGGCTTAGTATGATCTCTTTCAAGCGTATAGCATGGTGATTGTATACGTGAAAATATTCTATTTTTGTTATTAATACATAAGGTTTCTCATGACGTTTCAAGCTGCAATTTTCGATATGGATGGACTGCTATTAGACACAGAACGTGTATGTATGGGGATCTTTAAAGAGGCGTGCGAAGCTCAAAATGTTCCATTTATTGAAGAGCTGTACCTTTCTATTATTGGTTGTAATGCAAAACGTATTGAACAGCTTTTCCGTGAGGGTTATGGCCCAAATGTTGACTACCCAGCATTAAACCAAGAATGGCGAGTGCGTTATACTGCCGTAGTTAAGCACCAAGCAATCCCAGTAAAAGAAGGGGTTATTGAGCTTTTAGAATGGTTAAAAACGAATAAAATCCCAATGGCGGTTGCGACATCAACACAGCATGATATTGCGATTAAAAAATTGGAATTAGCAGGTCTTGATGGTTACTTTGATGTATTAGCAACAGGCTGTGAAGTTGAGCACGGTAAGCCACACCCTGAAATTTACTTCTTAGCAGCAGAACGCTTAGGTATTGCAGCTGATGCTTGCCTTGCGTTTGAAGATTCAAATAACGGAACACATGCCGCAGTAGCAGCAAATATGATTACTTATCAAATTCCAGATCTAGTAGAACCAAGTGCAGAGGTGATTAAACTTGGTCATCAAATATTGCCTTCGATGATCGATGTGCTAGTTGATTTAAAAAAACGCAAAGCATAGTTTGTTTAAATCATGTAGAAGCAAAAGAAAGGCGGATCACTGTATTGTGTCCGCCTTTTTGTTTAACGTGTACCAGTAGATATGG
>JAAGZR010000175.1 GCA_024206155.1 Aliivibrio sp. | reverse complement strand
TTATGGCTTACTACTCGTTCACCCCAGCGTCCTGCTGTTCGACCAATAGAGAAACCACGTACAGCGCCTGCAGGTAACATGTAATTAAAGGTTTCACGAGCAATGGTTAATCCAGCAATCGCTGATGCTGAAATAAACCAACCAGAAAGAGTTAATAAGCCTATTGATGCAAACAAAGTAGCAAAGCTAAGTAGCATACCTAACGTTAGGCCTAACCAATGTTTTTTATATAATTTAATATAAGGGAGTAAATCACGCATCAAGATCACCTTGCTTTGGTTGTTTTGCGGCAAGCATGGTTGCAAATAAGCCGGAGTCTTTAATTTCATCAAATGAGCCAGATTGAACCACTTGGCCTTTATCCATAACTAGCACCGTATTCATTGCGTGCAATTGGTCTAGACGATGACTGATCATCAGTGTTGTTAATCCTTGAGTTGCTTCGTCTAAACTTTTCATAACTAGACGTTCACTTTTTGCATCAAGGCTGGCTGTTGGTTCATCTAAAATCCATAAACGACCTTGTTGTAAAAGCGCTCGAGCTAATGCTAGACGTTGAGCTTGCCCAACCGACAAACCGCCAGAGCGATCTGAAATAGCGTGCTGGTAACCAAGTTCATCAATAAACTCATTGGCAAAGGCTTGTTTACTTGCTAAATCAAGCTGTTCTTGAGTTATTCCTTGTTTACCTAAGGTAATATTCTCTTCAATAGTGCCATGAACTAGGGTTGGGTTTTGACCAACCCAGTTAATATCTTGATACCATTGTTTTTGATTTAGTTCAGACAGTTCAGTGCCATTAATTTTGATGCTACCTTGATAAGGTAAGAAACCCAATATGGCATTAATTAAACTGGTTTTACCTGCGCCGCTTGGACCAACTAAAGCCGTCTGAGAAGCTTCAAATAAATGGAAGCTAATAGGACCTAATAATCTTTTACCATCATGTGTAGTCACAATAAGATTGGTAACTTGAATATCAAGCGTTGTCGAATCAGACACTTTCTTATCACCATTTGTTTGCGTGTTGGTGTCTGTATTTAAGAATTCAACTAGAGATTCTGCGGCACCAATGGCCTGTGCTTTGGCATGATAAAATGTACCTAAATCTCGTAATGGTTGGTAAAACTCGGGGGCAAGAATAAGGATAAATAAACCAGTAAATAAGGTTACTGTGGTTCCATAATGCCCAAAATCTAACTCACCAATAAAGGTAAAACCAAAGTAGACCGCAACGATAGCAATAGAAATAGAGGTGAAGAACTCCAATACCGCTGACGATAAGAAAGCCAGCCTTAATACTTCCATCGTTCGTTTACGGAAGATCTCAGATGCGCCGTGTAAATGCTCAGTTTCTTGTTTTGTTTTATTGAATAAACGAATGGTCGTCATCGATTGTAGACGATCATAAAAATGGCCTGATAGGCGTTGTAGTGCTTTAAAGTTACGACGGTTAGCATCTGCCGCTCCCATTCCAACGAGTGCCATAAATAAGGGAACTAATGGTGCGGTTAACAAGAACACCAAGCCTGCAGCCCAGTTTTGTGGGAAAACAACAATTAAAATAACGAAAGGAATTAAAACAGAAAGAGACATCTGAGGAAGATAGCGAGAGAAAAAGTCTTGCATATCTTCGACTTGTTCAAGCAATAGTGTTGCCCAAGTGCCAGCCGGTTTGCCTTTAATGTAGGCAGGACCTAATTCCTGCAGTTTATCTAATATTAATTGACGAATATGAATACGAATGTGCTCGCCACAACGATAACCTGCGACTTCACGGCCCCAACTGCAGGCTGCACGGATAGCAACAATGGCAAGAATGGCAACAAAGTGGGGGATAAGTTCATATTTATCAACTTGTTCAATGATAAGTTTATGCAAG
>JAAGZR010000012.1 GCA_024206155.1 Aliivibrio sp. | reverse complement strand
GCTCTCTAAGCTTTTAATTAACCACTTTGCCTCTTGCAAATTGGTTCGAATAAATTGTCCGTCAGGACTGTTACCTAATCCTTTACCTAATGCTGCATATTCCGCATTTACTTTTAAGCGAGGTACGCTGTCTGGGTTAATCGTCACAACCCATTTGCCATTATGTTTAAAGACTGAAACGTCAGGAATAACGTATTCTGTGTCAGTCTCAATAACTCGATTTCCAGGTCTAGGGTCAAGTTCATGAATTAGCATCATGACTTGTTTTAAGTCACTTTCTTTAAGCTTAGTCTCTTTTGCTAATTGTCGGTAGTCACGATTACCTAATAGGTTAATGTAATTAGTTAGGATCAATCTTGTTTCTTGAAGCCAAGGCGTGTCGGCTGGATAGGTGGCAAGTTGTAACATTAAGCATTCAGCAAGATCACGTGAAGCTACGCCTAATGGGTCAAATTGTTGAATGCGTTTTAATACGACCTCAACCTCATCCATTTCTACATCATCATTACCAAGACTTTCTAATACCTCATCAAGGCTGATGGTTAAATAACCATAGTCGTCTAATGATTCAATAATGGTGGTAGCAATAGTACGGTCAATATCACTGAAAGGGGTTAAATCCGCCTGCCACATTAAATAGTCTTGCAGGCTTTCAGTCGTTTCACCCTGATATAATGGCGTATCGTCATCAATAGCTAACCCTGTACTGCCACTGTTAGCACTATACACATCATCCCAGCTCGCATCCATTTCAAGCTCTTCTGAAATATTATTGCTTTCAATAACATCGCTGCTGTCAGTGATAGGATCTTCTTGTTCTGCACTTGCAGTTTCTTTTTCAGGCGTTGGCTCTGGAGATAATAAACTTTCAGGCGTACTTAATTGCTCTTCTTCAACATCAAGAAGAGGGTTAGAGTCGAGAGCTTCTTGAATCTCTTGCTGTAGGTCAAGGGTCGACAACTGTAATAATCGAATTGCTTGCTGTAACTGAGGCGTCATAGCAAGTTGTTGGCCCATTTTTAACTGAAGAGATGCTTTCATTATATAGTGATACCTTTATATAAATTACAACTTAAACTGATCACCAAGATAAACGCGTTTAACGTGTTCATCGTTTAATACGTGTTCAGGGGTGCCGTTGGCTATCATATGGCCTTGGCTAACGATGTAAGCGTGCTCACATACATCAAGTGTTTCACGAACGTTATGGTCTGTAATTAACACACCTAAACCACGATCTCTTAAATGTTGAATGATTTTTTTGATATCGATTACAGAAATAGGATCGACACCAGCAAAAGGTTCATCTAATAGGATGAACTTTGGATTTGCTGCTAATGCACGGGCAATTTCAACTCGACGACGTTCGCCACCAGATAAGGCCATGCCATTACTGTTGCGAATGTGTTGAATATTGAACTCATCAAGAAGCTCTTCGAGTTTGTCTAAACGCTCGGCTTTGTTGAGATCTTTACGAGTTTGCAGAACAGCCATAATATTATCAAAAACAGACAGCTTTCTAAAAATAGAGGCTTCTTGAGGTAGGTAACCTATACCCATTTTTGATCTGTTATGCATTGGCTGTAATGAAATATCAACACCATCAATAGTGATCGAGCCTTCATCACGAGAGACAAGGCCGACAATCATATAGAAAGAGGTCGTTTTACCTGCGCCATTTGGTCCAAGTAAGCCCACAATCTTTCCTGATTCAACCGTCAAGCTCACATCGGTAACCACTTTACGGCTACCGTATGTTTTTGCGAGGTTTTTTGCTTCTAAAATGGCCATAACTATTTTTTATTCAATTGGCTAGGCTGAAGTATGGTAGTAACTCGTTCATTTTCACCACCATCAGCAATTAATTTTTGAGTCTTCATATTATAGGTAATTACTTTACCTTTAATGATGCTGTCGTCTTGAGTCAATTCAGCATTATCCGTCATTTTTAGAAACTCTTTTTCTAATTCATAACGCAATTTATCAGCCTTACCTTTGAGGGTTTTACCATCATCAGTTAATTGGCTGAAGCGTGCTGGTTTACCATACGCTTCTAAAATCTCACGACCCTCTTGTCCTTGAGGGCGGATAACGATAAGTTTATCAGCATAAATCTCAATACTGCCTTGCTTTAATGTTACATCACCAATAAATGTCACTTGATTACTTTGCATATCAAAGTCTTGTGAATTTGAATTAATGTGAATTGGTTGCTCTGTGTCGCTGCTTAATGCCCAGCTTGGAGAGCTTAACAATAAGCCAACAAGTAGATTAACGTGTGAAAGCTTCATAGATACCTTGTACATTTTTTAATAGGGTCGTTTGTTGGCTAGTAAAGTTACCTTTCATACCTACGCCTGTTGTTTCAAACGTTGGACCAACTAAGTTAACGACATCTTCTGTCGAAAAATCCTTGGTGGAAAGTTCTATTGTTATGCTATCGGTTGTCATTGTGTCAAATGCTGCACCAGGCAGTAAATTTTTTACAATGACATTACCGCTTAAATAGAGCTCATGCTTTTTATTTAGGACACCAATATCAGAAATTATTTCCCACTCTTTTAGTTCTCCATCTTTAAAAACAAAAAGGTGCGGGGTTGTAAAATTAGTTTCACCAGTTTTAGCAAAGCGCTCTAAGGCTTTTGCATCGATTTGGTAATTACGAACACCACTTTCGTCATAGTTATTATTGCTAATGTCTTTGCCTGTAAAAACAGGGACTAGTTGATCTGGCGTTATTTGCTGATTATTTTGAGCGTATTCGTAATACAAGTAATACCCTGACCAGCTGGAGATCATCAATAATATGGCCATGAAAAAATGTTTCAAGGTCATATACTTAAACCTTTATGTTGCTCAAGTTCGCCTTTGGCTTCTAGGATAAGATCACTGACTTCGCGAACGGCGCCATGGCCTCCCTTAATGGTAGTCACATAATTTGCGCGTTGCGCGAGTAATGGATGTCCATCAGAGACGCAAACTTTTAAAGCAACCTTTTCCATTACTGGCCAGTCAATAAGATCATCACCAATATACCCAGTATGCTCAGGCGCGACATTGAGTTTAGTTAAAATATCTTGATAGGCTTGTAGTTTATTATCTTGTCCTTGATAAATTAGTTTAATACCAAGAGCCGTCATGCGGTTTTCTACAATTTTAGAATTGCGACCTGTAATGATGGCGATTTCTACGCCAGCAGACATTAACGATTTAACACCATAACCATCGCGAGTATGGAAGGTCTTTAACTCTTCACCGTCATTACCCATATAAACTAGACCGTCAGAAAAAACACCATCAACATCGCAGATAAGTAATTTAATGTCTTTTGCAATGTTAAACACGGTTTCGTCGACATTACCATAGAGTGTTGAAATGAATTTAGTTGCCATTACATTACTCCTGCTTTTAGTAAATCGTGCATATTAAGTGCTCCGACTAAACGATGGTTTTCATCGCATAACAGTAAGCCATTAATTTTCTTATCTTGCATTAAGTTTAGGCCTTCAACTGCCAGTAGGTTTGGGTTTGCAATGGCTGGATAGTGTGTCATCACTTCACCAATCGTTTGGGTATGAATATCAACTCGATTATCCAATAAACGACGTAAATCACCATCAGTAAAAATACCAATGACTTTTTGTTCGTTATCGACAATGGCGGTCATCCCTAATCCTTTTTCAGACACTTCAAGCAGTGCTGTTTTAATTAGAGCGTCTTTCGTTACCATTGGCAGTTCATCGTCTTTGTGCATGATATCAGACAATAATAGCAGTAATTTACGGCCAAGTGCGCCACCTGGGTGAGATAAGGCAAAATCATCCGCAGTAAACCCTCTTGCTTGCAGTAGAGCGACAGCAAAAGCATCACCCATAGCAAGAGTTGCTGTGGTACTAGACGTTGGCGCTAACCCTAAAGGACACGCTTCTTGAGGTACGGTAATTTGTAAGTTTACATCGGCTACTTTTGCCATGCTTGAATCAGGGTTACCTGTCATGGTGATTAATGTAATACCAAGACGTTTAATAACCGGTAATAGCGCTAAAATTTCACCCGCTTCACCTGAATTTGAAATGGCAATCACAACATCACCTTTTTCTATCATACCCAAGTCACCATGGCTTGCTTCACCTGGGTGCACAAAGAAAGAGGGAGTGCCTGTACTTGCTAATGTTGCTGCAATTTTATTACCGATGTGGCCCGATTTCCCCATACCCATTACAACTACTTTACGCTTACATTCCAACATTAATTGGCATGCTTTAGCAAAATCATCATTAATGTAGTTGTTCAGTTGAGTGAGTGCATCTATTTCAATTTGAAGTACATTTTTTCCTGCGGTGCAGAAATCAAACTGAGTTGCCATCGGGGTACCACCTTTATTTTGGTTATGACAGATGTATGATTTAGATGAGTAGCGTATACAATTATTATGCCATATACCAGAGGTAGTTCAAGCTAGTGGGGATGGTTATGAGGATGAATAAATGAAATGAGTATTGGTTGTTAATTAATAACGTGCTTTTACTAATTAACAAACCAATATTTTTTTAAATGAGAGTACGCTTATATTGTGTAAAAAAGGTAGCCTTGATATACCAAGAAGCATGTCACTAACACACCGCCTTCAATTCGGTTAATACTGCGACTCTTACCTAGTGCCATAAATAGCAATAAAACAGAAACGCCCATCATGACATAGAAATCACGACTCATTAAATCAGGGCTAATTGCTGATGGGTTGATAAGTGCTGGTAGCCCCATAACCGCAAGGATATTGAAGACGTTTGAGCCGATAATATTACCTGCTGCCATGTCATCTTCACCTTTTAATACACCCGCGACAGACGCAGCCAGTTCAGGAAGACTTGTGCCTAATGCAATAATCGTCAAGCCGATCACTAGATCACTCATGCCAAAGAATTTAGCAATAACAACGGCATTATCAATCAGCATATTTGCACCAACGGGTAGCAAAATAAGCCCAACGACAACCCAGAATAAGGCAATTTTATTATCTACGCCTTCAGGAATTTCTGACTCTTGCTCTTCGAGAAGGATATCTCCATTTTGCTGTTCACTTTTACTGATATAGAGCATGGCGATAATGAAAACAGCAAAAAGTGCAATGAGTAATACCCCTTCGTAAAAACCAAGGTAGTTGTTATACATGATTGCACCAGCAAGCAAGGTTACAATTAACATGAGAGGTAATTCACGGCGGATAATGCCAGAGCTAATCGCAAGAGGCTTAATAATAGCGGTAATTCCTAAAATTAACGCAATGTTCGCAATGTTTGAGCCTATTACATTACCTACTGCGGTATCTGTTTTACCATCTAATGCCGCTGCGGCTGATACCATCATTTCTGGTGCGGATGAGCCCATAGCTAAGATAGTCATACCAATCACAAGAGGAGATATACCGTAGTTTTTCGCTAATGCAGCAGAACCAAATACCAGTTTATCTGCGCCCCAAACGAGCAGAGAGAGGCCGACAATAAGAAGTAGAGTTGGCATGAGCAGCTCTGTCATTGTGTTAATTTCCTTTTGTAGAAGATATTTTATAGTTGAAGGGACAATTTTGACGCTTCTCTAACAAAAAGGAAAGAGAAAGGACGCCTTTACTTAGGAATTATCGCAAGAATGTTAAAAAAAAGAAATGGAATCGGTAACTTAACGTATACTTATTAGGGTGTTGTTAGAAAGTAATTTTAGATGAATTATATTGATATGGATAATGAAACAACCTTAATAAAAGTAGAAAACCTCACATTTAAACGTGGTGAGCGAGTGATTTTCGATGACATTAGTTTGTCTGTCCCAAAAGGAAAAATTACCGCTATTATGGGACCGTCTGGGATTGGGAAAACGACATTATTACGATTGATTGGTGGGCAGATTTTACCTGAGTCTGGAGATATTCATTTTGAAGAGTGGAATATTCCTAAACTAGGCAGAAAGGCGCTTTACTTAGCTCGAAAAAAAATGGGCATGCTGTTTCAATCAGGGGCACTTTTTACTGATATGAGTGTATTTGATAACGTGGCTTTTCCATTACGAGAGCACACCCGATTACCTGAAGAGTTTATCCGTACTTTAGTGCTATTAAAGCTCGAAGCAGTAGGGTTGCGCGGTGCTTCTGATTTAATGCCGAGTGAGTTATCAGGTGGCATGGCGCGTCGTGCAGCATTAGCTCGTGCGATTGCATTAGATCCTGATTTAATAATGTATGACGAACCTTTTGTTGGCCAAGATCCAATAACCATGGGGGTCTTGGTTGATTTGATCCGTAATTTAAATGATGCGTTAGGTTTGACCTCAGTTGTGGTCTCTCATGATGTACCAGAAGTCATGAGTATTGCGGATCATGTTTATTTATTAGCAAATGGAAAAGTCATTGCTCAAGGCTCGCCAAAAGAATTAGAAGAGAATCCAGACCCTCAAGTTCGGCAGTTTTTGGATGGGCGATCTGATGGCCCTGTTCCTTTTCGGTTCCCAGCCAAACCATTAAATGAGGTGTTATTTTCTCATGAGTAACTTTTCTCTTATCTCATCTATTGAGCAACTTGGTAAGCGTTCTTTATCGGTTTGCGAAGCATTTGGGCGGGCGACATTTATGTTATTAGGCGCTTTGATTTCAAAGCCTCAACCCCTCAAAATGCTTCCATTGCTACTAACGCAACTGTATTCCGTTGGGGTTCGCTCTTTAGTTATTATTGTCGTATCTGGCTTATTTATCGGAATGGTTATCAGCTTACAAGGCTACATTATCTTGGTTGATTACGGTGCTGAAACCAGTTTAGGGCAGCTTGTCTCCTTATCTTTATTAAGAGAACTAGGGCCAGTGGTGACAGCGCTATTATTTGCCGGGCGTGCAGGTTCAGCATTGACTGCTGAAATAGGTTTAATGAAAACCACTGAGCAGCTCTCAAGTATGGAAATGATGGCGGTTGATCCACTGCGTCGGATTATCGCTCCGAGATTATGGGCTGGAATTATCTCAATGCCATTACTCGCAATGATCTTTATGGCGGTGGGTATATGGGGCGGTCAAATTGTTGGTGTTGAATGGAAAGGCATTGATTATGGTAGCTTTTGGTCATTAATGCAGTCATCGGTTGATGTGCGCTATGACATTGTAAACAGTTTAATTAAGTGTGTGGTGTTTGCGTTTATAGTTACGTGGATTGCCTTATTTAATGGTTATGATGCGACGCCAACGTCTGAGGGTATTTCGCTGGCAACAACACGAACGGTAGTGCATTCGTCACTGGCGGTATTAGGAATTGATTTTGTGCTGACAGCACTGATGTTTGGGAATTAATTATGCAGCAGACACGTAAAGTAGAATTTTTTGTTGGCCTTTTTGTATTAGCCGGAATGGCTGCGTTACTCATGTTATTACTTAAAGTTGCGGATGTTCGAAGTGGTGGCAGTGGTGAGTATTACACGCTAAATGCTCAGTTCGATAATATTGGCAGTTTAAAGTCACGCTCGCCTGTAAAGGTTGGTGGTGTTGTGGTCGGTCGTGTAGAAGGCATCACGCTAGATACTGAAAGTTATTTACCAATAGTAAGTATGGAAATCGATAAGCAATTTGGTTCTTTTCCTGAAACCTCTGCGGCACAAATTTTAACGTCAGGATTAATTGGTGAACAATACATAGGCATAGTACCGGGCTTTATTGATGAAGACATTGATATGCTTGGAGACGGTGATTATATAGAAGACACTAAATCGGCTTTAGTTCTAGAAGATATGATAGGCCAAGTGCTGTATAGCATTGATGGTGATTCGTCAGAAAAAAGTAAGGATGAGTAATGAAACAGTGGATTAGTCTATTTGCCTTTATAGTGAGTTTATTTACAGGTACGGTTCAGGCTCAAAATATCGATAAAACAAAACCATACGAAATGATGGCTCAGGTATCTGAAATGACGTTTGCACGTTTAAAGGCAGAGCAAGCTGCGATTCAATCTGATCCTAATGTATTAAAAACGGTGGTTAATGAAGAGTTGATGCCATACGTCAATGTGAAATATGCCGCTTATAAGTTATTAGGAACTCATTTAAAGAAAACCTCACCAGAAGAACGTGCTGAGTTTGTTATTGCGTTTCGTGATTATTTAGTATCATCTTATGCTCAAGTATTAACGCTATATACAAACCAACAAATTGTATTAGAAAAAGCGAAAAAAATACCAGAGGGGAAAAGAATCATCAGCGTTCGTGTTGATATTTTAGATTCTGCTCGCCCAGCGGTAAAAGTGGATTTTAAGCTGCGTAAGAATAAGAAAACTGGGGAGTGGGAAGCGTTTGATATGGTTGCCGAAGGCGTCAGTCTTTTATCCACCAAACAGTCAGAGTGGAATGGTAAAATTCGCAAAGAGGGCATTAGCTCAGTAAGTAAAGAATTGGTTTCTTTAGCGCAGCAACCTATTCGCCTAGAAGGCAGTAAATAATGCTAATGATGGACTTATGTGAGACGAAAATGAGTGAAATTCATCTAAATGGAGCTCTTGATCGTGAGACTGTGCCGAATATTTGGAAAGAATTGACAGAATGGAAACCTAAATCAACACAAGTAAAGGTAGACTTAGGTCACGTTAATCGCATTGACTCAGCAGGGGTAGTGTTACTTTTACACCTAATAGAGCATGCAAAAAATCAAAACTGTCATATAATGCTAGCTTTCGTCCCTGATCAGCTAATTACATTAATTCAATTAAGTAATGTGGAATCATTGTTTGCTGATCACTTAATAACGCAAAAGGTAGAGTAATGGAAAGCGCCGAGATTAAAGAATTATTAGACGCAGCACTTCAACTTCAAGAGATTCACGTTAAAGGTGAAGGAAGCCATTTTGAAGTTATTGCTGTGGATGAATCGTTCAGTGGAATGAGCCGAGTTAAAAAACAACAAACCATCTACGGACCTTTAATGGAACACATCTCAACAAATACCATTCACGCTCTATCAATAAAAGCGTTTACTCCGGAAGAGTGGGCTCGTGATAAAAAATTAAATAGCTTATTCTAAGAGGCCCTTTGAATGTATAAGTTTCGAATTCAAGGAAGTGAACAACCACTTTCTGGAGAAGTTACGATTTCTGGTGCAAAAAATGCTGCACTGCCAATTTTATTTGCAGCATTGCTGGCTGAAGAACCAGTAGAAGTTGCAAACGTTCCAAAATTACGAGATGTAGATACAACCATGGAGTTGTTACAACGCCTAGGCGCTAATGTTTCTCGTAATGGTTCAGTTCATATTGATGCTAGCGGCGTGAATGATTTCTGTGCGCCGTATGACCTTGTGAAAACAATGCGTGCATCAATTTGGGCGCTTGGTCCATTAGTTGCTCGCTTTGGTAAAGGCCAAGTGTCGTTACCTGGTGGTTGTGCTATCGGTGCTCGTCCTGTTGATCTTCATATCCACGGACTTGAGCAACTTGGTGCAACGATTAAGCTTGAAGAAGGCTACGTTAAAGCGGAAGTTGATGGTCGTCTGAAAGGCGCTCATATCGTAATGGACAAAGTAAGCGTTGGTGCAACAATCACTGTGATGTGTGCGGCGACATTGGCTGAAGGTAAAACTATTTTAGAAAACGCAGCGCGTGAGCCTGAAATCGTTGATACTGCGAACTTCCTAAATGCCATTGGTGCGAAAGTATCAGGCATGGGTACAGATACCATTACTATTGAAGGCGTAGAGCGTCTTGGTGGTGGTTATCATGAAGTGGTTGCTGACCGTATTGAAACGGGGACTTTCTTAGTTGCTGCTGCTGTATCTGGTGGTAAAGTTGTTTGTAAGAACACTAAAGCGCACCTTCTTGAAGCAGTGCTTGCTAAGCTTGAAGAAGCGGGTGCAAAAGTTGAAACGGGTGAAGACTGGATTGGCCTAGATATGACTGGTCGTGAGCTTAAAGCGGTAAATATCCGTACAGCACCACATCCTGCATTTCCAACAGACATGCAAGCACAGTTTACTTTGCTAAATATGATGGCAAAAGGCCCAGGCATTATCACTGAAACGATTTTTGAAAACCGTTTCATGCATATTCCTGAACTGCAACGCATGGGCGCTCATGCTGAAATCGAAGGTAATACCGCTATTTGTGGCGACACTGATGGTTTAAGTGGTGCTCAAGTGATGGCGACAGATTTACGTGCCTCTGCAAGCCTTGTTATCGCTGGTTGTATAGCAAAAGGTGAAACAATTGTTGATCGTATTTATCATATCGACCGTGGTTATGATAAGATCGAAGATAAGTTAACCGCATTAGGTGCGAACATCGAAAGAGTTCGTAGCAGCGAAATCTAATCAACAGATTATTTTGCTAAAAAAGCTAAGCGGAAACCGGGTATAAAATGACCCGGTTTTTTATTGTTTGTATGTAGGAGAAACACTTATGATCGCATTGTTACGCCTAATTGCTTTGGCTATCTTTGCTGTCTTTACGTTTGTATTTGGCTGTGGCTATTGTTTACTTAGCCCACGAAATCCAAAACACGTTTATACGTTTGGTTTGTGGTTCGCTCGTATGTCGCGAGTGTTTGGTATTAAACTTGAAGTACGCGTTCCTGATAGTGTAAAAAATGCAGGCCCAAGTTTGTACATTGCCAATCACCAGAATAACTGGGATCTATTTACTGTTTCTGGTGCTATCCAGCCTCGTACAGTAACGGTTGGTAAAAAGAGCTTAGCGTGGATGCCGCTGTTTGGTCAGTTATATTGGATCACTGGTAACATCTTGATTGATCGTAACAATCGCAGCAAAGCGGTGGGTACGATTGCTCAAGTTGCTGACAATATTAAAAAACGTAATGTGTCTGTTTGGATGTTCCCTGAAGGTACTCGCTCTCGTGGTCGTGGTTTATTGCCATTTAAAACCGGCGCATTTCATGCCGCGCTTGCTGCTGAAGTACCAGTAACTCCAATTGTATGTAGTAATACTGAAGGCGTAAAATTAAACCGTTGGAATAATGGCACTGTTATTGTTGAAATTTTACCTCCAGTAAGTTCTGACGGTTACGACAAAAACAACGTGCGTGATTTTGCGAATGAATGTCGTGAGCAAATGAAAGTTAAGCTAGAAGAATTAAATAAAGAAGTTGCCGAACGCAATCAAGCTTAAGTTTTGATGATAATAATTATTAAGGGTGTATGGCTTGCTATATGCCCTTTTTCTTTAGTGTGTAGATAAAATGAGTGAACAAGTTATCCTTGTAAATCAACAAGGTGAAGCCATTGGGACCATGGAAAAGCTAGAAGCCCACCAAAAAGGCTTATTGCACTTGGCTTTTTCCGTTTTGCTGTATCGAAAAACAGAAGATGAGTATGAATTTCTATTACAGAAGCGTGCAGACTGTAAATATCACAGTAAAGGAAAGTGGAGTAATACTTGTTGCTCTCATCCAAGGTTACATGAATCGGTCGAGCTTGCTGGCGAGAGACGATTGGAAGAAGAGATAGGTATCATGAGTGTTAACGCTAATGTGTTCGAAAATCTAGGTTGGTTTATTTATCAAGCTGAGTTGGAGAATGGATTGAGTGAACATGAGCAAGACTACATATTACTGGCTAATACACCTGATGTGGAATTTTCGCTGAATCCTGATGAAGTTAGTGATATTCAGTGGTGGAGCCAGAGCCGTATTAAGCAAGAATTGGCAAATAATCCTGCTGTATTTTCTGTTTGGTTTGAAACGGTTTTTGCTAAAGCGTCACGATATTTATCTAAATAAAAATAAAGCAGAGATTAGTGATACCAATGCCTGCCTTATTTTATTTACAGCATTGCTGGTGTTAATTATTTACGAACAGCAATCGCTTCAATCTCAATACCAACATCTTTTGGAAGACGAGCGACTTCAACGCAAGAACGTGCAGGGTAGTTTGCTACTTTATGCTCATCAAAGAAGTTGCCATACACTTCGTTTACTGT
>JAAGZR010000174.1 GCA_024206155.1 Aliivibrio sp. | reverse complement strand
TACTAATGACCAATACTTGACAGTATCGGACATAGTGAATTTATACAAAACAATGACTTAGCTTATTTTCCGTTTAAATACGTTAATTTATGCAATCAAACGAATAGAAAACGGGTGTTTATTCACTTTTTAGATAAGAAAGTTGGAATATCATCAAGATAATTACTGCCAGTTGTAACAGTGGTTGTTACTTCGGTAACAGGTGTTATGACTTCTGTAGTGGGCGTTACTTGTTCAGGTTCTTGTTCGGGCTGCTTGTTTTCGAGTAGTAACGGAGCTACTTCCTTTATTGCCTCAGCTACCGCATTTTTGATAATAACTTGAAGCTGTTCAGGCGTTAAAGTGATTGTGTTATTTTGCTGCGACAAAGTGGGTGCGACATTGTGGGACTTTTTAGCAATTTTTTTGTGCGACACCTGCGACAATTTACCGAATACCCGTATTAGTTCGGCTGTGTCAATTTGTGGGTTGCCTAAATGGTCGCGTGTCACTGTTAGCTTGCCATTAGCTATGTAACGTTGAATGGTTTTACGGGACTTTTTTACCAGTAATGCGCTATCTGTGACATTGTGAATTGCCATGCGACACCTTTTTTATAGTTTTGTTGCTGCGACACCTGCGACATTTACGTGGACAAGTTAACATATTACACTAGCGCAATAAATAACGTTCTCTATCACTTCAAGGAATAAAATGAATATTCTTAAAGGTACAAACTATCAAGTTAGTGTTGATCCAGAAGACAACGCGTACGCAACGTTAATAACTGGGCTTGCTCAAATAGATTTTAATCGGGTGGATTATGGCGACGGGATAACTGTTTTATGGCATAACTCGAATGTTGCTTGCACTCTTAACGTAACTGACGATGAGGCAATGACCATAGAACGATTCTTGCGTGAGCACTTATCGCCTGGTTATAAAGTTGGTGAGCCAAGCTAAACATTGTGTACTTAATTTCAATATTTGTTTAATTATTTGCGACATTTGTGTATTTATTTGCAACATTTACATAAATAAATAAAATATTTTTTAAGTGGCATATCTAACTAACTGGTTTTTATAAATATCAAAATTATTAAGGGTTTATGCAAATTTGTTAAGCGTTTATATAAATTTATTTAAGCTTTACGCTTACTTTTCATATTACTTTCCATATTACTTTTAGTTTACTTTTATCACCTTGGTGGTAAGATTCGCCTTGTTAGGCTGATTACCTAACACTGCAAATTCTCGTTGATTTGCAAAATCAGTAGGCTGATTACCTGTTGATGTAAAAACTAAATAAATAGATTGGGCTGCTTTTTAAGTGGCCTTTTTTATTGCCTGAAATTCATTCGAAAATAGTTATATTATTTTTATAAAAGCCTAGTTATAATGATTGTTGAACAGTTTTATAAGTGACTAAGCTTAATCATCTTTTTACTTTACTGTTTATTTTAACTGCCTGATCTAATCAATCGCTAAGGCATATTTATTTATTTTTTACCCTACAACAACGAGACCATATTTATGAACCCATTTAAGAAAAGATTTTCTGCACGATTATCAGATGAACAACTAAGTCATGTTAAGGCGCAATCTAAACCAAGTTGCTACTTACGTAATTTAATTGAGCGTGATATTCAGGCGGCTAATCATGATAAAGCCTAAACCAGCAACGTTATCACCAGACGAACTTCAACGAGTATTGACCTCATTTAGAGGTAAGCAGCAGACGCGAGTTATTAAAGGGATTCATGATAACCCTTCAATATTAACGCATGCTGCTTGCGGCCAATTTTTTTGTAATAATATTGGCGACATTGCTCAGAAGTCTAATGCTCGATTAGCTAAGCATGGCCTAAAGCTATTTTGCGTTAAACCTTACAAAAAGAACCCTTTAACAAATAG
>JAAGZR010000173.1 GCA_024206155.1 Aliivibrio sp. | reverse complement strand
AGAGATCTCTTATTAGATCTATTATATAGATCGACGATCTCTGTGGATAAGTTGTAAATGATCAATAGGATCATGTACTTTAGTAAGATCCTAAGTTGTGATGAAACTTTGATCTTCGATCGGACTGCTTGAGGATAAAATTACTACTTATCCACAAGGGGGGAGGGCGTTAGATCTTATTCAATGGATAACTATAACTTGATCACTGGATCTTTCTATAGTTATCCACATAGTAGGTGTCAGCTATTTAATAACTTTTTTGATCGGTTAACACTTTTTTTTAACAAAAATGTTGTTTTAGCCACAATTCAGCAGGCTCTTCTGGAATACTATTTTGAGTCACATCTATTTCTAGTAATGGATATTTTTCAGTAGCACCAAGTTTAATCAATGTACTTTGTAGTGATTTACCTGCAGCACAGAAAGTATCGTAGCTTGAATCACCAATCGCAACGATGGCAAAATTTATCGTAGATAAAGCGTTGGGATTATTTTGTAATTGTTCAATAAATGGTTTGATATTGTCTGGATAATCTCCAGCGCCATGAGTCGAAACGATGAAAAGCCAAAGACTATTACTGTCTATTTCATCTAAATTAGGTTGATTATGTATATCTGTTGTGAACTCCATATCTTCTAATAAATCAGCAAGATGATCGCCAACGTACTCTGCACCACCAAGGGTGCTACCAGTAATGATTGATGCATTTTTCATGAATTTTTCCTATAAAAAATGGGCTGTAATAGCCCATTATTGTGTAATTTGTTATTAGTTTATTTACCAATACAAAAAGAAGTAAAGATGCGGCCTAGTAAGTCGTCAGAAGTAAATTCACCTGTTATTTCACTGAGATGTTGTTGCGCTATTCTCAATTCTTCAGCAAGGATTTCACCAGCCATATAGCCTTCAAGTTGTTGTTGACCTATATCTAGGTGCTGAGCTGCCTTTTCTAGTGCCTCTAGATGGCGGCGACGAGCCATAAAGCCACCTTCTTGGTTACCAGAGAAGCCCATGCATTCTTTTAAGTGGGTACGCAGAGCATCAACCCCTTCACCCGTTTTTGCTGATAGACGAATCAAGGTAGGATCATTCACATGACAAATGCCAAGATCTTCACCGGTTTGATCGGCTTTATTTCGTATCACCGTCATGCCCATGTTTTTAGGTAAGCGATCAAGAAATTCTGGCCAGATTATTTTAGGGTCTGTTGCATCCGTTGTTGTGCCATCAACCATAAATAAAACGCGGTCAGCTTGAGCTATTTCGTCCCAAGCTCGTTCAATACCAATGCGTTCTACCTCATCAGAGGCTTCGCGAAGGCCTGCTGTATCAATAATATGTAAAGGCATACCATCAATATGAATATGCTCTCTAAGGACGTCACGAGTGGTCCCTGCAATATCGGTGACAATTGCAGTATCTTTACCTGATAGTGCATTCAGAAGGCTAGACTTGCCTGCATTTGGGCGGCCGGCGATAACAACTTTCATGCCTTCACGCATGATCGCACCTTGATTCGCTTCTTGGCGAACCGCATTTAGGTTATCAATGATCCCTTGTAAATCACCACTTACTTTGCCATCGGCAAGAAAGTCGATCTCTTCTTCTGGAAAATCAATGGCAGCTTCAACGTAAATTCGAAGGTAAATAAGCGATTCAACCAAGGTGTTAATTTTATTTGAAAACACACCTTGTAATGAATTTAATGCTGATTTTGCTGCTTCTTCAGAGCTTGCATCAATCAAATCAGCGATAGCTTCTGCCTGCGCTAAATCCATTTTATCGTTCAGGAAGGCTCTTTCTGAGAATTCACCTGGACGAGCAGTACGTATACCGTCTATTTTTAGGATGCGTTTGATTAGCATATCCATGACAACAGGGCCACCATGCCCCTGAAGTTCTAAAACGTCTTCACCCGTAAATGAATGT
>JAAGZR010000172.1 GCA_024206155.1 Aliivibrio sp. | reverse complement strand
TTTTTTCAAAGCCATATACATATAACGCTCAAGGCCAGAGGCGAAGTTGATGCCATCGTATGACACCTTCTTCGACTGCACTGGACCTTTTTTACGTCTTCTTTTTTTATAAGGTCTCTTGTTCATTTACTTGAATATCGTGATAGTGTAAACCATCATTACCATTTTGACCAACCACATTAATTCTGTTGATCATAGCCTCTTCAATTTCATCTGATAAACAACGTTTAGCAGCTTCAATATAAAGCAGTGCATCCATTAACTCTTCTTGAACATCAACCAAGAAACGATTAAGATCTTTTTCTTGACCTTCTATTTCTTGCATCATTGTTGCGCCGTATTTTTGCTGACCAATAATACTGCGTTGATCCATTTTTCTTAGTACTGATAATACTATTTCATCTTTAGTGTTTATCTTCATAATGTTTCTTTTACTCCTGTTTTAACAAATGTTCCATTGTGCATTACGCCAGTTCTATTAGCTATTTCGTTGTATGCTGAATCAATACAGCCTTCAATTTGTAAACCTTCTAGTGCTGCTAGGTTGGTTAGTACTACAACCATATCTCCAATAGCATCTATTATTTCTGCATCGTCTTTATTTAACAAAGCAGCGGCTAGCTCGCCGGCTTCCTCCATTAGCTTAACATATTGTGTATGTGAATTTCCTTCAGCATATATACCACGATCCTCAGCCCATTGTCTTATTCGCTCAAATCTATCTGATATACCAAGAGCTTTGCTGCTAGTAGGATATTTAGTATCGTGCTTTGGATTAAAAAAGGCTTCATAAAAAGCCTTGTTATAAATGTAACAACGATTATCGTTGTACATCGAGGTTTTAGCATTTGCTTCTATCCAAGGTATATATTCTCTTTTAATTAAAAACTTATAACCTTGTGGTGTTGTCCACTCTAAACCTATATTGTCCATTAAATGGCCTTTTAGTTTATTAGTTGGAACTGGAAATGTACTTGTTTGTTCTGTTGGGTTTATATTCATATTTGATTTAAATAAATTTTTGTATAATGTTTTATCTTTTCTGTAGCCATAAGACTGTTGAAGTTCTATTTCCTTGTCTGATATAAAATCAATATCATCGCTAGTAAGTAGAACTTCGTATTCGTCTGCAGCATAACCTTGTTGCTGCGTAACCCGACT
>JAAGZR010000171.1 GCA_024206155.1 Aliivibrio sp. | reverse complement strand
CATAGGCTGGTAGTGCATAGTAATCATTACCTGGTGTATAGTTCTTGCAAATATAGATTTGCGAAGCGTTTTCTTTTTTATTATCAGTTGCATCAAATGCTCTATATGGAACTGGTTTGTATTTACGTGTGTTTGACCAGTCTGAAGAATAGAAATACTCTACTATTTCGTCTTCTTCATCCATCTTTCCACTTCTCACATTAGCAAATGGAAGATGATAGATCTCTGCAATACGTGAACCCTCTTTGTTCCAAACCACATTCAGTGCATAACTATTATATAATGTGTAATCTAGTGAAATCTTTTCAAAGATGTCATCGATAGTCTCTCCTTGAGTATTGATGTATTCATCTCCATAGTCTATGATTCCTTCTCCGATAATACCATCTTTGATAGCTTGTACAGCAGTGTGATGCATAGCACTAGTATCATATAATTGTATTAGTTTTTGTGGAAATAGGTTGTCTTCTCCATAGAATACCCACTCTTTACCACGCACTTCTTTGATTTTAGGTAGATCAAGTGCTGCAAATTTAGCACCTTTGACCGAATATAATCCTTCTGGTATTGTTCTCATGTTTATTATTAGTAATTTGGTGTAAAGTATGTATCTGCTTCTAAATCTTCATTGTTACTCACAAAAGCAGTATCTCCAGTAGTTCCTCCAGGATTTGTAACCACTTTGATTAGTCCAGAATCTAATACTGATTCGTCATCACAAAGTAACTCGTATTCATAGATACCATTATAGTGTTTTTTGCTATTTTGAAAGAATGCATTTAGAACTATCTGGAATTCACTATATCTATCATTTGTAGATAATAGTGCAGCAGCAAAGTAACTACTACCAGCACCAACCCAGGTATCATCAGTTTGGTCCCATTGACTTCTAATTCTAAATTTATATGCATCACCTAATCCACAGTCAACATTTGCAACGTTGAATGATAAAGTATAGGTTGATTCATTGTCTAATACAATAATAGTCATACAAAATTATGTTTTTACAATAGGAAATATAGAAAATAGAATACCTGTAAACAAAAGAAAGGAGCCCCAATAGAGCTCCTTTCGCCACAAGTATATAGAATACGAATTACGCTTCTACAATAGAAGATGTAATTTCGTATGAAGGTGCGGCTTCTAGTCCGCTAATAGTGATTTCGTATCCTTGACGATCTGCGTATGCAGTTCCGCTAGTAACTGTTGCTGCTGAAACGTATGCTCCACGTTCAAGACCTACTGAGAAATACTTTGGTGTTTCATCGTTAGTCTTGAATACTACAACCATGCTAGTAGCTTCTGCCATTAGTAACAATTGGTTGCGTTTTGCTGCTTCCATTTTGTTGAATACTAATGTCAATGCTTGGTCATATGTTACTGTACCATTTTCTTGTGATACTGCTACAGTTTCAGTGTATGAGCCAGATTGACGTGGCATTTCGAAGGTAAAGAAATCACTAGGAGTTAGGGCAGATCCGCCCACTGTAATAGCAGTTACATTACCTGAAGATTCTGTGATGCCTTCAACGGGTCCATTGGCTATAAAAACCTTGTCAACGCCGCCTTGCGCATCATTACAATCTAGGGTAAATCCTGCTGAGATATTTGAACAACTCATAGTTTCTTTTCTTTGTTTAGTTTAATAAAGAGAGGACCGAAATCCTCTCTTTGGTTATAGTGTGATTATGCTAAATCGTTAGTAGCAAATACGTTTACTTGGTGTACTGCGATTCCAAGTCTCCATGCTGCTCTGAACTTTACTACGTCTTCTCCTTCATCGTAGAAGAATTTCATAGTAGACATATCGTCTTCTAGTCCAGTTCCTGCAACGATAAATCCAGCAGGACCAGCTGCAACGTAATCAGATCCTACAAGACCTGAAGATTTTACAACTTTACAGTTAGTTCCGATTAGATCTAGAGTTCTACCATCTCCTTGGTCGTAGTGGTAGTAGTTCTGAGCTACTAATGCTCTACGTAGAGTTTGGAAGTTAGCTGGAGAAACGATCATGATTAGATCTTCTCTGTCTTTTACAGACTCGTCGATAGAATCGAATAGATCTAATGCTTGGTCGATAGCGTTAGAAACTGTCCATGCTGCTGCACCTGCTGGTACGTTAGCACCGTTAGCGCCAGTTACTTGAGCTTTGATACCGTTTACTGTACCGTCTCCGTTGATTAGGAAACCTTCGTTGTATTTACGTACTCTTTCGATGTAGTAACCAGCGATAGTTTCTTCGAATGGTACTTCGTCGTTAGCAGTTCCTGCGCTCATTCTCTGAGATAACCAGTACTGGCGTAGGTCTTCTGGACAAAGTTCCATTTTTACTTGTTTGTCAGCGAT
>JAAGZR010000170.1 GCA_024206155.1 Aliivibrio sp. | reverse complement strand
CATTAATTTGCAAGTGGCTGATGTCGGTTTCACTTATCAAATTGGCGTTAATGCAGCATTAGGAGAGATAGCATCAACATTGCCGTATCCATTAATGCTAGAAAAAGGAACAACAGAACAAGCATTATTACAAGTGTCTGGCAATTCAGAAAAACTTTCTGGGCGCTTAACGTTACCTAATGCTAAATACCAAGCAGAAATAAATATCTCAAGTTCAGAGCCGGTTATTACTGCCAGTCATGTTATCGTTGGTCGAGGTAACTTTAAGGTGAGTCCTGTTGTGGGGCAATCAGCTTCCATTAATACCAATACATTTGATTTAGATACTTGGTTATCTGAACCTATTTTGGCAAAAGAAGAAGCACAAAGTGCATCGAAATCATTATCGGTCAGTCATTTCCCTACGATTCCGACACCGACTCGAATTGATGCAAAAGTGAAGTCATTACGAGTAGCGACTTTAGATTGGAATGATGTCAGTATTGATGCGCGTAAGAAGTCTCAAGGCTGGTATGCACAGGTAAAAAGCCAAGAAGTAGATGGCAAAGCCAGTTGGAAAGGAAATGACGATTTATTAGTACAATTAGATAATCTACATATTTTTATTCCTAGCCTAGATAAGCCTGAAAATCAAAGAGGGTTGAATCGAGCGAAAGTGGACGACCCACTTATTTCTGAGTTTGATCGTGAGTTTTTTCGTTTAATGCCTAATTTAGAGTTAACGATTGGAGATGCATGGATTCAAGGATACAAGCTTGGAAGGGTAGATACAAAGCTGTATAAAAAAGGTGATACTTTTTACCTAGATAAGTTAAATATCACCAGTGGTGAGAATAAATTGGCGATGTCTGGTAGCTGGGTGCTAAATAAAGAAAGCAGCCATTCTGCTTTTAAAATGACAGCATCAGGAAAGAATAACTCTGAATTACTGGCTCGATTTGGGGTCAGTTCTGGTGTTCAAAAAGCGAGCTACAGTATAGATGCTGATCTTAATTGGGATGGTGCGCCATGGAGCATTCAAGTTAATACCTTATCCGGAGAGTTAGCTTCAAGGCTCGGTGAAGGGGTAATTACTGGCGTCAAAGGGGCGGCACGTTTTCTTGGGCTCTTTAGCATTGATTCAATCATTCGTAAAATGAAACTGGATTTTAGAGACGTATTTGATGATGGTATGGCGTTTAATTCGTTCACAGGCAGCGGAAAAATGCGCGAAGGTATCTTTGTGAGTAATAACCTAACGATGGACGCTGTTGCAGGTGAAATGGTTATTAAAGGTAAAGCTGACTTAAATACTCGCCTCGTTGATGCGGAAGTGAAATTTACCCCTGACTTAACCTCTGGCATACCTATTATTACCGCCTTTGCCGTTGCTCCTCAGACGGCGATTATAGTGCTTGCTGTAGCCACCGCGATTGCGCCTGTTATTGATGTAATTACTCAAGTTAATTACAAGGTAGAAGGGCCATTGGAGTCGCCAACAGTTAAAGAGCTTTCGCGTAGCCAAGGTGAATATCAATTACCAGAGAAAACGGAAAAATAATAATAACCTCACCAAGTGGTGGGGTTGTTTTTTCTTAAATAGTGTTCAAATGATTATGTCTATTTGAATAAGTCGTTGATCAGATAATTACCTAGAACAAATCGATTAGAGCAAGACATAAATTGCAGCATCAGTGTAAGGATATAAGATGAAGAAGATTGGTGTAGTACAGATGAATTCAGGCTCAAATCCTGAAGAGAATATGAAGCAATTAAATCTCATGCTGAAAGGGTTACAGCAGCAAGGGGCAAAACTTGCTTTAACGCCAGAAAATAGCATTGTTTTTGGTCAAAAAGAAGATTATGAACGTTATGCTGAATCGTTAGGTGCGGGGGCTTTACAGCAAGAGTTATCTGATCTAGCGAAGCGTTATCAACTTTGGCTTATTGTTGGTTCTTTTCCTATTCGTAATCATGATGGTAGCTTGTCGACGACATGTCTAGTCTTTAATGATAATGGCGTTCTTGTTGAGCACTATAATAAATTGCATATGTTTGATGTTGAAATCGAAGATGGTCATCATAGCTATCGAGAGTCAGACACATTTACTCCTGGCAATGAAATCAAAGTGGTAGAGACACCGTTTGGCAAGATAGGTCTATCCATTTGCTATGATGTACGCTTCCCTCAGTTATATAGCGAGCTTCGTCAACAGGGAGCTGAAATTATTGTTGTTCCTGCTGCATTTACTAAAGTCACAGGTTATGCCCATTGGGATATTTTATTGCGCTCAAGAGCGATAGAGACGCAATGTTGGGTTCTTGCCGCTGGTCAATGGGGGAATCATGGCGCTGGTCGTGAAACCTGGGGGCACTCAATGGTTGTTGATCCTTGGGGAAATAAAATGACAGTTCAAAAAGAAGGCACTGGAGTGATTACTGCGGAGCTTGATCTTTCGCATCTAAGAGCTATACGTAGAAAAATGCCAGTCGTTCAGCATTCGAGATTGCATTGTCAGCTTAGCTAATCGCGATAGTTACCGTTTTATTTAATAAAAGAGTGAGTTTCACTATAAAAGCCATTCTTTTTTATTCATAATTAGATCCTAGATCTTAAATTCTTAACAAGAGTACCTCGAATGAGTTTGCAAGAAGTAGAACAATCCTTATTGAGTCAAGCAGGGATCGGTCAGCAAGAACTGTCTCAGACCTTAAGTACCATCGCAAAAAGAGACGTAGACTATGCTGATATCTATTTTCAATCTTGCTGGCATGAATCATTAGTACTCGAAGACAGCATTATTAAAGATGGCTCTTTTAATATCGACCGTGGTGTTGGTATTCGTGCCGTTTCCGGTGAAAAAACAGGCTTTGCGTATTCAGACCAAATTAATCTTGAAGCATTAACTCAAAGCGCTAAAGCGGCTCGAGGTATTGTTCAACAAGGTGGAGAAGGCAAAGTTAAGGCGTTTTCAGCGCAAGCTATCCCTCAATTTTATGCGCCAATCAATCCACTAAATAGTTTGGATAAGCAACAAAAAATCGCCTTACTTGAAGAAGTCGATGCTTATATTCGAGCAAAAGAACCACTCGTTCAAGAAGTATCAGCAAGTATCAGTGGTGTTTACGAACAAATGTTGGTTGCTGCTTTAGATGGTACGTATGCTGCGGATATTCGCCCATTGGTGCGTTTATCTATTAGCGTATTAGTTCAGCGTGGTGATAAGCGTGAACGTGGTAGTGCGGGTGGTGGTGGCCGTTATGGTTACGATTATTTCTTAACCGAAGTAAATGGTAAATCTATCGCGTTAGAATTTGCTGATGAAGCGATCCGTCAAGCACTTGTGAACCTTGATGCTGATGCAGCGCCTGCGGGTATGATGCCTGTAGTACTTGGTTCTGGTTGGCCGGGTGTTTTATTACATGAAGCTGTTGGGCATGGCCTTGAAGGTGACTTTAACCGTAAAGGGTCATCGGTATTTTCAGGTAAGCTTGGTGAGCAAGTTACCTCTTCGGTATGTACTATCGTTGATGATGGTACCATGGCAGATCGCCGTGGTTCATTAAATGTGGATGATGAAGGTGTAGCGGGTCAATATAATACGTTAATTGAGAACGGTGTATTAAAAGGCTACATGCAAGATAAGCTGAATGCACGTTTAATGGGCGTAGCACCAACGGGTAATGGTCGCCGTGAATCGTACGCTCATTTACCGATGCCACGTATGACAAATACTTATATGTTGCCAGGTGAACATACACCAGAAGAGATTATCTCAACGGTTAAAAATGGTATTTACGCACCAAACTTTGGCGGTGGTCAGGTTGATATTACGTCAGGTAAATTTGTATTCTCTGCATCAGAAGCATACTTAATTGAAAATGGTAAAATTACTCGCCCAGTGAAAGGCGCTACCTTAATTGGTTCTGGAATTGAAGCAATGCAGCAGATCTCAATGGTTGGTAATGATTTATCACTCGATTGCGGTGTTGGTGTTTGTGGTAAAGCAGGACAAAGCGTACCTGTTGGTGTTGGTCAACCGACATTAAAACTGGATGCCTTAACGGTTGGCGGTACTGAGTAACAGCCAGTTAAAATTATGCGATATCTATAAAAAGGGCCATGTATTGAAAAATACATAGCCCTTTTTAGTATTATAAATCTTCGTCTAAGTATAGATCTTTTAATACTTGGAAAATTTCTCGATACGCTTTTGGCGGCTTTTTCGATGCTTTTTCTTTTTGTGCTTGGCGAGCAAGTTGGCGGAAGCGTTGGCGATCAGCCTCTGGGTATCTCACCATTACTTCTTCAATTACCACATCTGGTGTTTCGATCATACGGTCACGCAGGATCTCTAATTTTTGAAGTGCAATTGTAGTCTGTGAGTGCTTATTACGAATTTTATCTAGAGCTAATTGAATTGGCTCAGGATCTTCAAGACGCATTAATTTACCAATGTATTGTAATTGACGGCGTTTTGCTTCGTTCTTAAAGCGTTGTGCGTCAGCTATTGCAACTTGCAAGTCTTCTGATAATGGGAACTTAGCAAGAACAGATGGTTTTAAGCCCACCAATTCTTCGCCTAGCTTTTGTAAGTCTTCCATGTCGTTTTTCATCTCGGTTCTGCTTACCCAGATGATCTCTTCTTCTTCTTCCCAAGGTGCTTTTTGATTTTTACGTGCCATGATATTCATTCTTTAATGGGTGATTCTCTCTATTTTAGCAAGATAAATGGAGAATTGGGCGCAAATTTATCACATAGAGTGTTATTCTAGTAAAAATGTATATATTCAGTCTGATGTTATGGATGCAAAAGCCCAAATGATGAATCAAAAAATAGAACTTGAAGCAGCAGTAGCCAAAGCGCTAGAAATGGCGACAAAGCACGCAAGCGCTGCAGAAGTAGCAATCACTAAAACGACAGGTATTAGCGTATCAACTTTAATGGGAGAGGTTGAAAACGTTGAATTTAATCGTGATGGTGCATTAGGTATTACCGTTTATCGTGGTCACCGTAAAGGCAGTGCATCGACGTCTGATCTAAGTGAGAAAGCGATTCAGCAGACGGTTGCGGCTGCGCTAGATATTGCAAACTATACGTCTGAAGACCCATTTTCTGGACCTGCACCAAAAGAGCTAATGGCTCAAAATATTCCTGATTTAGATTTGTTTCATCCAGACGATCCAGAGCCGGATTACGCAGCACAAAAAGCCATTGAAGCAGAACAAGCAGCATTAGGATACCATTCTTCAATTAAACAGAGTGATGGTGCAAGCTACGATAGCCATTATGGAATTAAGGTTTATGGTAATAGCCATGGTATGTTAGCAAGCTACCCATCAAGCCGTCATAGCATCAGTTGTAGTGTGATTGGTGTCGATAAAAATGGCGACATGGAGCGTGATTACAGTTATACCGTTGCCCGTCATCGTGATGATTTATGGGATGCGAAAAAGGTTGGTTTAGAAGCCGCTGAGCGCACAGTGAGCCGTTTAGATGCTAAAAAGCTAGAGACGATGAGAGTTCCTGTCATGTTTGCAGCTGATGTTGCGACAGGCTTATTAGGACATCTAATCATTGCGATCAGTGGTGCTAACTTATACCGCAAATCAACGTTTATGCTTGATAAGCTAAATGAGAAGATTCTGCCTGAATGGTTTAATGTGAGTGAGCGCCCACATATTCTAAAAGGATTAGCAAGTAGTCCGTTTGACAGTGAAGGTCTATATACACAAGACCGTGAGATTATTACTGATGGTGTGTTAGCAACGTATTTATTAACAAGTTATGCGGCGCGAAAATTAAATATGACGCCAACAGGCCACGCTGGTGGTATCCATAACTGGTTTGTTAAATCTACAGGGCAAAGTTTTGAGCAAATGCTAAAAACCATGGGTACTGGCCTTTTAGTGACAGAGCTTATGGGGCAAGGGGTCAATACGGTAACGGGTGATTACTCTCGTGGTGCGGCGGGTTTCTGGGTTGAGAATGGTGAGATCCAATATCCAGTTTCTGAAATTACCATTGCAGGTAACTTGGCTGATATGTATCACAATATTGTTGCTGTAGGTAACGATGTAGAAACACGTTCACAAATTCAAACCGGCTCAATATTAATTGAATCAATGAAAATTGCTGGTCAGTAGTCGTTACATGAATGAAGCATAAATAAAAAAGCGCGCAATCATTAACTGAGAGCGCGATTCTTTTATGTTATATTAAAATCAAAATTACATCAGGATGGTTGCTAAGCCAAGGAAAGCAAATAGGCCGATAACATCGGTAATGGTTGTTAATGCCATACCACCAGCTAATGCAGGATCGATATTCATCTTTTTAAGAATTAAAGGAATCGATACTCCCGCAACTCCAGCAATTGTTAAGTTAACTAACATGGCTGCGGAGATAATTGCACCAAGCATGATGTCATCTTTCCAAACCATCACAATACCACCAATAATCACAGCCCAAAGAATACCATTAAGTACCCCAATTCCAGCTTCCTTCATTAGCAGTTCTTTTTTGTTACTGTCACCGATATGACCAACAGCAAGACCTCGAATAACCAGAGCAACGGTTTGGTTACCTGCTACTCCACCCATTGAAGGCACAATGGTCATAAGGACAGCGATGGATGCCATTTGCGCTAAAGTGGCTTCAAACATATTTGAAACCGAAGCTGCTGCAAGGGCCGCAAGTACATTCATACCAAGCCAAACACTACGACGGCGCGCTGATTTTACTACGGGTGCGAAGGTGTCTTCTTCGTCATCCATACCGGCCATACTCATCATTGAGTGTTCGGCATCTTCACGAATAACATCGACAACGTCATCAATAGTAATACGACCTAAAAGTAGGTTGTTTTCATCAACAACCGGTGCCGATATCCAGTTACGACGTTCAAATAAGTTAGCCACTTCACCATCGTCAGTATTTACTGGGATCGCTTCATCAGCATCATCCATCACGTCGCTAACCAGTATATCAGGTTGTGAAGTAAGAATAGTGGTTAAGGATAAGTGACCAATTAAACGGCTTTCTTCATCCAATACATACAGAGCATCGGTTGCTTCTGGCAATTCGCCTTTGATGCGAAGGTAGCGAAGGACAACATCGATCTCTACATCAGCACGAATGGTAATGAAGTCGGTATTCATCATACCGCCAGCGGTATCTTCTGGATAAGATAGAGCGGTTTCAACGCGAAAGCGATCAACCGTATCCATTTGACTTAATACTTCGCGTGAGAGGCCGTCAGGCAAGCTACGAAGAACGTAAGCAACATCATCGGTCTCCATGCCTTCGGTTGCTTCTACAATGCTCTCAAGAGCCATTTGAGACACGATGCTATCTTTTACGCCTTCTGATAGCTCATCAAGGATTTCACCGTAATCTTCAGGATCGGTTAATTGCCATAATACGTTACGGCTTTTTCTGGGCGATGCTTCTAATAGATGGGCAATATCTTCGGGTTCCATGTCTTGTAATAAACGACGAACATGGACAAACATCCCACTATCAAGCGCATTAGATACTTCTTGAAGAGTTTGATGGGTTTGATCGAAATCTTGTAGCTCTTGCATACTCTCCCCCATAGAAAACCGATTTCTAACTCGAATAATGAGTATAGACAATTTAGATTAGATAATGGTCTGAATAGTAACGCAATTTAGAGGGCGCGATAAGTGAATTTTGTAAGGATTGGATTAAACAGGTATTGAGATGAGTATTATCTACTCATCTTCGTCAAAACCCGCTTCAATCAGTTCGCAAATAGCATTGAGCGCTTGTTCAGCATCAGGTCCATCAGCTGAAACATCAACATACTGCCCTTGTGCTGAATCCAACATTAGCAGGCCCATAACACCATCAGCCGTTGCCTGTTTTTTCTCGTCATTGGTTAGGGTGATTACCGCATTAAAGCTTTGTGCCATTTCAACTAATTTGATGGCTGCTCTAGCGTGTAATCCAAGCCGATTTTTTATCAACAGGTGACGGGATGAAATTGGCATTGTTAGTGTCTCTCTAGTGTTTTGTGACGAATTTGCACTTGTTGCCCTTGCTGTTTAAAGTACTCACCGAGCTGCTGGGTTATATAGACAGAACGATGTTGCCCCCCAGTACAACCAATCGCAACGGTTAAATAACTGCGATTATTTTTTTCTAAGGCAGGTAGCCAAGTAGTAAGAAAGGTTTGAATTTGGTCTTTTAATAGAATCACATCATCGTGTTTCTCTAAGTAATCAGCAACGGGTCTATCTAATCCTGTCATTGGTCTTAGACTTGGCTCCCAATGAGGGTTAGGTAAAAATCGGACATCAAAAACATAATCCGCATCGGTGGGTAAGCCGTATTTAAAGCCAAAAGATTCAAACACCATGACTAACTCTTTTGATTCTCGACCTAAGATGCGGGATCGTAAAGTTTCACTTAAGTCATGAATGGATTTAGTCGTGGTATCAAGAACCAAATCAGCGCTTTCTTTAAAGTTACATAGGATGTTTTTTTCTAATGCGACGGCTTGCTCTAGTGAACATTGTTCGCCAGTTAAAGAGAGTGGATGCAAGCGACGAGTTTCACTATAACGCTTAATCAATTCTTTATTTTCAGCGTCTAAGAAAACAACAGTTACATCATGATTTTTTTTCAGTTCAGTTAAGGTATTGCTCAGTAATTGCGGATCTTTTGGTAGATTTCTAATGTCGATGCTTACGGCCACATTTGGAGTGGTGTGTTGTATGGACTCGACAAACTGGGTAAGAAGATCAATAGGGAGATTATCGACACAATAATACCCTAAATCTTCTAATACTCGAAGTGCAACGGATTTACCGGCGCCAGAGTTACCACTAACTACCATGAGTTTCATTATGCGACCTTTGTGTTTATTAAGAGGTGAAAATTTGGTATAGGTCTTGATCACTCTCGGCATGACGAAGTTGACGTAAGACATGCTTATCATTGAGTTTTTCAGCAACACAAGAGAGTGTTTGTAGGTGAAATTTACACTGCTCATCAGGGACGAGTAAGGCAAAGAGTACATCGACAGGACGATTATCTATGGCATCAAATTCGATCGGTTCTTGGCACCGAAGTAAGACAGCAACGGCATTATCACAGTTAAAAATTCGACCGTGTGGAATGGCAATACCATTACCAATGCCGGTACTTCCCATTTTTTCTCGGTTTAATAAACTTTCAAATAACTCTTGAGGGTTTTGCCCAATTTTGGGTGCCGCAATTTCACTAATAAGTTCTAATGCGCGTTTTTTACTTGAGCATTGGACTGCACTTTTAGTGCAGTCCAATGAAAGAATGGTGCTTAAATGCATGTTAATGACTACTTAGTTTTTCTTTATGTTTATTAAGCTGGCGAACGAGTTTGTCCACCAAACCATCAATAGCGGCATACATATCTTCTGCGTCAGAATGGGCGTGTATATCCCCTTGATTTACATGAAGTGTTGCTTCGGCTACATGCAGTACTTTTTCTAATTTTAGTACAACATGGGCATTGTTAATGTGTTCAAAAAAGCGATCGAGTTTTTGGAATTTGGTATCGACATACTCACGAAGGCTATCGGTTAGTTCGACGTTTTGACCTGTGATGTTTATTTGCATAACACTTCCTTTCTGTTAATTAAAGTAAACGCTTACGCTGATTCGATGGAGCAATACCTAGTGATTCACGATATTTAGCTATGGTGCGTCGTGCAACTTGGATACCTTGTTCAGCTAATAAGGTTGCGATTTTACTGTCACTTAACGGTTTGGCTTGATTCTCAGCCGCGACCAACTTTTTCACTAGTGCTCGAATAGCGGTAGATGAACACTCACCCCCATTATCCGTACTAACATGACTAGAGAAGAAATATTTTAATTCAAAAATACCACGAGGGGTATGCATGAATTTTTGTGTTGTTACACGAGATATTGTTGATTCGTGCATTTCAACGTCTAAAGCGATGTCATTGAGTACCATTGGCTTCATCGCTTCTTCACCATATTCGAAGAAATCTTGCTGATGTTCAACTATACAACGCGCAACTTTGAGCAGCGTCTCGTTTCTGCTCTCTAAGCTTTTAATTAACCACTTTGCCTCTTGCAAATTGGTTCGAATAAATTGTCCGTCAGGACTGTTACCTAATCCTTTACCTAATGCTGCATATTCCGCATTTACTTTTAAGCGAGGTACGCTGTCTGGGTTAAT
>JAAGZR010000169.1 GCA_024206155.1 Aliivibrio sp. | reverse complement strand
TCTTTTGGCGCATGGCCTATTTCATAATTAAGCCCTAATTGAACTTCATCATTGATGATGTCGGTCATTGTTGATTTAGACCAGTTTAATAATTGCACTTGAACATTTGGCGCTTCAGCTCTGATTGCTTGAAATAAGCTATTTGCAATTGCACTTAAAAGAAAAGGAGATAAAGCGATCTTAATTACGCCATCGAGCTCTTGTGGATTAAACTCATTACTTTCATTTAGTGTGGAAGAAAGATCATCTAGTATTGGTGATATGCTTTCAGCTAATTGATTAGCATATTCCGTAGCTCGAAGGCCATGATGAGTTTTGACAAACAATTCATCATTAAAATGATCACGTAAGCGTTGTAGAGCCTTACTGATTGCAGGCTGAGAAACAAATAAACGCTCAGAGGCCTTACGCATATTTCGTTCTTGGTGAAGAACGATAAATGTTCTTAAGAGGTTTAAGTCTAAATTGGAGAATAAGTCTTTAGCCATACGTTCAATCCCTTGATTTTTTTATTATTTGAACAAAGAAATGAAGAAGGGTAAAGAAAAAAAGCCTCTGTATGAGAGAACAGAGGCGATACTACCGATATGGTGAGTTGTCAAAGACCGAAATAGAGTTGCAGTAGAAATCGGTTACAAATTTAGTATCAGTATTAATTATCAGTTTCGTTTGATGGAATAAATAATATTGAGGTAGGTGATTGTTTTCTAATTACCTTTCATTATATAGGTCATAAGACATACTTATTAGATATTTGCTTCTAATAATAAATCGCTAATCAGTTGATTTATCCAAGAATGTAGAGCATTTTTTCTGTGCCTTTGATGAAAAAAACTATATATAGGGTAATTTAAAACAGCATCATCAAGAGCTAGATCTATACGTCTAAGTGATGAATATTGATAAATAGGAAAAAGAGAGGTAGATGGGAAGTACATATCCGTATGTTGAACTACATCAATTAATGCCATTGGTAATTCAGAACGAAAGCCAATTTTATAATCAATATTGAGTTTATCTAAGACATCAGCGGCAAGGCTTTTATTACTGTTCCAACCTGGAATAATCAAGGAGGCGATTTCATAGCCTTCAAAATCATAAGGTGTAGCAAGTACTTTTGTGATTGGGTGATCTTGACGCACAATTACGCAGCCTTTGATTTCTATCAATTTGTGCGAAATAAGCTCTTTTTGAACAGAGTCAAATTCATAGTTGACGGCAATATCTATTTTACCTTTGATAAGATCATCAAAAGTCGATTCAGACCAATTAACAAGCTGCAAGTTAACGTTAGGGGCTTCTTCACGAATTTGATGAAATAGAGCACCAGACAGGCAACTTAACACTTGTGGAGCTAAGGCTATCGTAAGTGTTTTTTCTAATCTGTGGGGTTCAAAATCTTGAGATAAATTTAAAATAGAAGACAAACCATCAAGGTAGGGCTGAATATTTTCTGCAAGTTCTTCTGAAAATGGGGTTGGTTTTAAGCCGTGTCTGACTTTAATAAATAGCTCATCATTAAAATGGTTACGTAGTTTTTGTAGCGCTTGGCTGATTGCTGGTTGAGAAACAAATAAGCGTTCAGAGGTTTTACGCATATTTAGCTCTTGAGAAAGAATTAAAAAGGTTCTTAATAAATTTAAATCTAATGTAGTGAACAGATCTTTTGCCATAGTGAATTATTTCCTTATAAATTTAAATTATTTAACCACCCTTCACGCTTCCTTCACGACCTATGGTCTATAATACCTATATAACAAACTAAGACCAAGCTTAACCCCATAACTATAGGATTGAATTTATAATGAAGAAGTATTTATTTTTGTTAGTGGCTGCAACTTCAACAGCAACGATTGCAGCACCATATGTTGGTTTAGAATATGGTGTAACAAACATGAGTCATGATTACTCAACAACTTTTTCACAAGATAATGTGACATTAACGCCTGATGATTCAAATTCAGCCTTTGGTGGTTTTGTTGGCTATCGTTTTAACGATTTTGGTCTAGAATTAGGTTATAAGAAATTTGAGAGTGATGATTCTCG
>JAAGZR010000168.1 GCA_024206155.1 Aliivibrio sp. | reverse complement strand
GTTGCTTCTTGTGTTGTGTTTAATCAGGAAGGACCAGTAAAAGCAGAGTATCGACGTTATAATATAACAGGTATTACAGGAGGCGATGATTACGCTGCAATGGCTCAAGTGCTTGAGCGTCGCTATAGTAAGCAACTTGATGTAGATAAAATTCCTGATATTGTTTTTATTGATGGAGGGAAAGGGCAATTAAACCGAGCTTATGAAGTCATTTCTAAGCACTGGGTTGATTGGCCAAAGCAACCATTGTTGTTAGGTATAGCCAAAGGTGTAACACGTAAACATGGGCTTGAAACATTAGTCAAAGTATCTGGCGAAGAGTTTTCTATGCCAAGTGATTCTCCTGCGTTACACTTAATACAGCATATTAGGGATGAAAGTCATAATCATGCAATTAGCGGGCACCGGGCTCAACGAGCTAAAGTAAGGAAAACCAGTACATTGCAAAACATTGATGGTGTTGGTCCAAAACGAAGACAAGCATTATTGCAGTATTTAGGTGGTCTACAAGAATTAAAAAGTGCAAGTGTTGAAGAAATAGCCAAAGTCCCCGGTATTAGCCGTTCTTTGGCAGAAAAAATACAGGATGCGTTGAAACACG
Source organism: Aliivibrio sp. (assembly GCA_024206155.1). Lineage (GTDB taxonomy): Bacteria > Pseudomonadota > Gammaproteobacteria > Enterobacterales > Vibrionaceae > Aliivibrio. The sequence goes on along the minus strand of JAAGZR010000168.1, from coordinate 1,378 downwards.
GATAAAAAAAGCGCACCATAGGCCTAGCGGACCAAAACTAAAGAATTATTATGCGATTAACGATACCAAATATACTCACGTTTATCCGACTTGCACTTATTCCAGTGTTTGTTGTTGTTTTCTATTTGCCTTATGAATGGTCGGCTTTTGCCGCTGCAATGGTTTTTTGGGTTGCAGGTTTTACTGATTGGCTTGATGGGCTATTAGCAAGAAAGTTAGGTCAAACTTCTCGCTTTGGTGCTTTTTTAGATCCAGTCGCTGATAAAGTCATGGTAGCTGCTGCTTTAATTTTGATAACAGAGCATTATCATTCGATTTGGGTGACAATTCCAGCCATCACTATGATTGGTCGTGAGCTGATTATTTCTGCCTTGAGAGAGTGGATGGCAGAGATTGGAAAAAGAGCCAGTGTTGCTGTTTCTTGGGTTGGTAAAGTAAAGACAGTTTCTCAAATGTTTGCACTATGGGTGCTAATTTGGCGCTATGATGATTGGATGATTTGGGTTGGTTATGTTGCTTTGTATGTCGCAACTATTCTAACGTACTGGTCTATGATCCAATACTTGGCTGCTGCGAAAGATGATTTGCTTAATGCAGACGATTGATTGAATTAAATATATGAAAAGCGAACTTAGGTTCGCTTTTTTTATGTTAATGCATTTCGTTTTTTATAGTGAATTGATATTCCTTACTTTTGTTATATATTAATTGGAATGATTAGAGCTTATTTTTTAACTTATCTAGTGTTATCTGTGCTAAGAAATACATCTTTTCGTTTGTTTTATATTCATTTTGATCGCATTTTATCCAAACAAAACAAAAACAGAAAAATAGTGTTGACTCTAAGTTCTGATTCAGTAGAATGCATCCCGTACCCAAGAGGAAGGCAGCAAATAAGCGGTTGACCAATTGAGGATACATTGGCGCCTTGGCAGAGTGGCTATGCAGCGGATTGCAAATCCGTGGACCTCGGTTCGACTCCGGGAGGCGCCTCCAATCTCTTTTTAGAGATGACTTTGCGACACTAGCTCAGCTGGTAGAGCGCAACCTTGCCAAGGTTGAGGTCACGAGTTCGAGCCTCGTGTGTCGCTCCAGATTTTGTAAAAGGCAGTCACGTAACATTGGCAGACTGTTTTAAAGATGGTGTCTAACCGTTCTTTTTAGAACACATTGGTTAGGAGCATCGCAATAAAGAATTGCGTGCCCTGGTGGTGGAATTGGTAGACACAAGGGATTTAAAATCCCTCGGCGTTCGCGCTGTGCCGGTTCAAGTCCGGCCCGGGGCACCATCTATAAAAGTCTACATTGAAAAATGTAGCATGCGACACTAGCTCAGCTGGTAGAGCGCAACCTTGCCAAGGTTGAGGTCACGAGTTCG
>JAAGZR010000167.1 GCA_024206155.1 Aliivibrio sp. | reverse complement strand
GAACTTGAAAGTAAACAAGTCACAGAGGTTTATCAAATTCTAAACAAGGTAGAAAGCACCCATGTTTTAGCTCAAGAGCAGCACCAACTGTTTAAAAATAAAGAGCAGAATGAGATAAACCGAATTCATGCAATGCTCGATTTCTTCGAAACAAAGACTTGCCTCAGCCATGAGTTAGCACGTTATTTTGCCGATTTTAATGCACCAGAGAAATGTGGCCACTGTTCAGCTTGTCGCTCTGAAGCGGCAGTCTTACCAAGAGGGTATACGCATTTCATTGCTGATGACGAACAAGTGAAATGGTGGTGCCAAGAGCTGCAAAATAACAGTAAAGAACCGTTAGCCAACGCCGTTTTTGCTCGTTTTTTATGTGGTATTCCCACGCCATTAACCACAAAGATAAAAGCCAATAAAATGGCTGGTTTTGCTAAATTTGAATCCCAACCTTATTTTGAAGTTATTGAATTAGTTGGAAAACTTAATGGCTAATTTTATATAATTGTGAATCGGTTTGCACTTACAACACTTAATGTAAACCCTATACGCTATAAATGATAATATCCTCTCCAATAGACTATAAAAAGTTTCTTTGGAGAGAATATGATTGAGCAGTTCTTAATCTTATCAGATGACAAATCTACCGTGCATTTTGTTATTCCTGAAAACATTGAATTACCCCACCTAATCGAAGCGCATCATATCCACCAAGCTTTAAACAATATGGGGGCGGAAAAATACCATTCATCTGATGAACAGATAGAAAATATTATTTCGTCGATAAAAAAAGGAAAGGTATCTAAGTTAAATGGTACTCTCATTTCACAACGTTTAGATGCGCAGTTATCTATCGATATGCAAGAAGATGAAATGACCGCGACCATGACCGTAACAGGTGCTTATGGCGGTATACCGTTACGCGGCCCATTAATAATAGAAGCATTAACAAATAAACATATTTTGAAAGGTATCAATAAAGATAACCTTAAAAGTCTATT
>JAAGZR010000166.1 GCA_024206155.1 Aliivibrio sp. | reverse complement strand
TCTCAATCTGTAGCACGTTGCTTATCTCAGCGTCAGACACCAATATGTGCACGTCCTCAAACACACACTCGTCACGCTTGTGGTCGTTGATGAACAGGTTGGACGTATACCCACGGTCAACCTTTATACCCCTAGTCGTCTCATAGTACGTCTCAGAGGTCTGCGACTTGTCAACCGTAACGATGCCGTTCTCACCCACGTCAGTGTACACCCCTGCGATTATATCGCCAACCACCGTGTCATTGTTAGCCGATATGGTAGCAATGTCACGAAGCTTGTCCTCGGTCACCGGCTTAGACTTACCCCTCAGGTTCTCACACACCACGTTCGTCAGGTCAACCAACTCCCTCAACACCTTAGTCTTGTTCACGCCATCACCTATCAGCTCAATGCCACGCTTCACTAACGACTCGGTCAACACTATCGCAGTAGTCGTGCCGTCACCCGCTGAGGTTGCAGTCCTGTCTGCCGCCTCCTTCATCATCCGAACCGCAAGGTTCTCGACAGGGTCAATGAGGTCAACAGCCTTCGCAACCGTTACGCCATCCTTGGTAACAGTTATTCCATGTGTGTGGTGTGGTGACTCGATTAGTACAGTCTGACCGGACGGTCCTAGTGTAGACTTCACAGCATTCGCAATCTTTGTGATGCCGCTGATTAACTTGTTGCGACCATCTTGGTCGAAGTGCAAGTTCTTTGGTGTATACCCAACTTCATTCATGTGATTAGATTTTATTTACCGCAAATATACGGAATGTTATTTAAAAAACCTAATGTCGTTTTTTAAGTTCCCTATACTACTACTACTACTTTATACTATTATTAAAATTCTTTATCAGAATTTTGAGACTAAAAATCGACATTATCGACACTACTATTGATAATCAATAAGTTATAAAACTAAAATCGACATAAAATCGACATAATAATGTCAATAATCGACATAAAAAAATGGGAGCAACTAAGTTACCCCCACTTTTCCAATCAACACAATAAAAAATTACTTAGTAATATTCTCAATCATTTTGGCATTTAATATACCCTGAGTGATCATGTTCACCTTCTTCTGCTGATACATCGACTTCTTTAAATCAACAGCCTTCTGTATCCCGGTTGTACAATTACCTCTCTCGTTTATTAGTCGACCATTCTTAATAGTCAACCCGTTCATGTCTGCGTACTTCATTTGTATAGTATGTTTATGGATATTAATCCCATGTAAATAATCAACTCATTGTATGCGTGGTCTACGTCCTCGCCATACCAAGCCCAACCGATAGAGAAGCCAACCCATATACGATTCTTTATCTCTACCCTGTAGCTCATTACGCAAATATACAAAAAATTATTTTAGGTGTGTGTAGTGAATGGGTTATATACCGTCTCACACAACGTTGCTCGATTTGGAAACCGATTTTTTTTTCAAGGGGGGGGGTGCTGAAAGTTTGCCCATTGTCGGACTTTTTGCCGTTTTACTTGGTGGTTGCTAGGTGAGTGGTGGAGTGAATGAATGAATGCATTGGTGGTCGCACTACGTTTCCCGTTTCCCGTTTGCCGTGGTGAATTGTGAATACCCATTGCCCCTTGCGTGTATGATTGCTTTGTGAGTACAGGGCAAAAGTGTACTTGAGTACACTTTTTAGGTGAAGAGAGGGAGAGGATAACCTCCTCGCCTAATTTTTTTTTGTTAAACTAAATGTAGTGATACCAAGCGTTTCATAGAATTAGTAAAAAAAAGTGAAGAAATTAGTTTGTATTAAAATATATTTTCTATAGATTTGCTGTCATTATTTAATCACACAAAATTTTAAACGTTATGAAAAATGTAATTTTAACCGACAAGAACTTTATCAAGGCAGTAAACCTTAACGCACTACGCAAGGCTAATGATGAAATGCTGTTGTTGGCTTCTAAAGGCTTCCGCAAATCAGTTGAGTTAGGGCGATTAATCCACCAAGCACACCAAGTTATCCGTAAGACTGATGGCATTAACCTCAAAGAGTTCTGTAATGAGGTATTCGGGTGGGGTGAAAACTCCTCGATGGGCAATCGGTATTCTAAGATAGGCATCGCAACCGATGACCAAGTCACTGAGTTTGAAAGCCTTTGCGCTGAGGAGGACAGCAAATGGAAGTTGACCATAGTTAGCTTCAAGGCTTGGCTAGAGGGCAAAGAAGCCAAGGAAAGCAACAAGGAAGAGGTAGTCTTCACCTTGACCTACAAGGGCGAAGATGGCAATAATGTAGCCGTTCGCATCACCGAGAGTGGTGAGCTAAAGACATCCAACGACACGCCCGAAATTGGAGCGGCTCTCGATTACTTTAAGGGTATCTATAACAAGGCTATTAAGGAGGCTAAGGCTGAGTCTGAGGCTAAGGCTGAGGCTGAGGCTAAGGCTGACTATGAGAAGCATAAAGTGGTAGTCCTTGAGGATTCTAGGAGCAATGCCATGATTGAAAAGCGTGCCATCTCACAAGCCGAAGCCGAGGAGCGTAAAAAGGCTAACGCTGAACGTGTAGAGCGTGAGAGCGTAGATAATGAGCATTTCATTAGCCTATACAAGGGATTCTGCTCAAGTGAAGGGCTGAAGTTCAGCAAGGCTGAGTATAACACTTGGAGACGTGATATGGTGTTGGCTTATCGTAAATGGTTCAGCAAGAGCAAAAAGAACAACGCTCACTTGTACACTTGGTTGCGTAAAAAAGTGACCGCATAAAAGTGTACTTGAGTACACTTTTTCACCCAATCACCGCCATTGGTGGTGGTTGGTTTTTATTAACTAAAATTATATTATGAGAGCAAGAGTATTAAGAAACATAGATATAGGATTTACTAACGTAAAACTAAAGGGGAACGTGTACCATGTTCACGAGATAGTTGGCACAAGAGTAACAATACAATTTGAGAGGGATAGGTACATAGACTTATCCTTGGATGAAGTAGAGTTATTGATAGAGGGAAGACACGTTTCAGTCTACCGAAACCAAGGTACAAGGGAAGGCAATTGGATAGGATTTAACAAAAGAAAAGGGTATGCGTTAATGTACACTATGCCTAACGGCAGAGAGTTTATAAATCTATGCAGGAATCCGTTCAAGGTGGATGAGTATACCACTATTACTAAAGAGAAATTTAAGTCATTATTTAACCAATAAAATTTAAAAAACTATGAGTAAAGGAATGATTTTGTTTTTGATGTTGCCAAGCGACATTGTAAACCACTATGCCAACATTAAAGGTCTGCAGCCTATTGACTTATGTAATTCAGTTGCGACTAACAATCCGGATTGGATTAATAATGTGGCAAACCACAACCAATTCATAACACTTGCAGACCTTTGCCATGACTTTGTAGGTCTTATGGCTGATGATGATCACTTTGTGACAAGACTATAAAAGTGTACTTGAGTACACTTTTCACCAACCTCGTGCAGTAAATTGTACGAGGCATTGGTGGTAGAAAAACTATTTATTTATTAAAAAATTAACTATGAAAAAGCTAGAATACATTTTTAAGCACAATAACGCAATAAACGTTATCCAATTAAAGCCCTCAGCAAATAGTAAGATTGGCTTTGGGTATGTGGTGCAAACGTATCACTTCTCGCCCGAGCAATTTAATGACTTCAAATCGGATAGTTTAAATTGCCTAGGATGTCCCTTCTCATTCTCAAGTAAAACTGAGTTGAGCGGTAAGTGCTATACGCACAAGGGTATGCAAAGGCTTGGCTTAAATAGTATGCTTAAAAGACTATCTAAGCTAGACATCGAAGAGTTTAACAAGGATAAGTTTAATGAGTTGCTGAGCAAGGTAAAAAGCGTTAATCCTAGCCTAGTTAGGTTTGGTGCTTATGGCGAACCTACCTTACTACCTATGTACGTAGTGGAGCAATTGACAAAGTATAGGCATACGGGATATACCCACGCTTGGCGAAAATTCCCACAATTTGCGGGTATATTCCAAGCCTCGGTACATAGCTTGGTTGAATTGGCTGAGGCTAATCAGTTAGGATATAAAACCTTTCGAATAGCTGAAGTAAAGGAACGAAGCGAAGCCATATGCCCTGCAAGTAAAGAAGCAGGTAAGAAAAAAACGTGCGTAGAATGTAGGATGTGTAACGGAGCTATGAAAAACGTAGTAATCGCCCAACATTAAATTAGGATAAGTAAAATATTATTATTAAATTAGTAAAAAATTAACACAAAGCAGAATCAAATTAGTTAACCAATAAAATATACAAGTATGAACAATTTAGAAAAAGCAACCCTTTGGTTTGAAGAAAACGGGTACATAGTATATACTGATGACACCTCATTATACATTTCAGTATGGAATTTTCAAATGGAAAACTCTATAGATGTACAAGTAACTACGGCAGAGGTTGACTTTCGGGCAGAACTATGGCAAAACAAAATCAAATTAGTTAACCAATAAAATTAAAAACGATGAAGTATCAAGTAAAATGTATCAACACGGACAAAGTTTTATTCGAAGCGTTCACTCGCTATGAATGTGGTGAGTGGATGGAGTATGAGCAACTAGGTATGGGGGATGCTTGGATAAACCAAGTTATAACCTGCCGAGGTTGTGATAATGAGGGCGAGGAGCAGTACGATGCCCACGGAATATCAACGGGGTATTGGTGTTATGAATGTTATGAGTCAAGTAAGTATCCATACCGAAAGGATAGGTACGAAACCGAAGAAACTCACGGCTATGGCGAAAGATTGTCGGATGATTATTAAACCAAAAAATATAAAAGTTATGGATTTTAAACAATGGATGAATAGTGACCAAGTGATCACTAGAATGGACAAGTTTGGTAATGAGTTTTTCAGTACTCAAGATGCTAACTACCACAACAAGATTTACGGAGTGCAGAACCTCCTAACCTATTACAAACGAGAATTTTTAATCACACAATAAATTTAAACACGATGAACAAAAGATTTGAACAAGCAATAGATAAGCTAACCTTAGACCTATTCCTTAGCTTGGAGTATGGTGAGGAGGTAGAGTTGAATGAGTGGTATACCTTATATCGGTACTGCGAGGATGACATTATAGTGATTGTCGAAACCGAGGAGTGGGAAGAGGTGTGCGTAGTACTCATCGATGGCGATAGCTTTGTATATGAATTATGTAACTAAAAGTGTACTTGAGTACACTTTATTAAATCAAACACGATGAAAAATTTAAAGCAAATAACAAAGGTTTTTAATAGCTTACAGGAATTAAAAAGCATAACATATAGCGAATGGTCTATTCTAATTTATGCAGATGAATCAGGACACATAACTCACTATGAATCTAATATAGATACACCTTTTGAAGATTTAGATGATGCCTTAGCGGTTATTAACAAAGAGATTGATTTTTTTAATAGTTTATTGCATAACTTAATTTAACATAAAAACAAAACACGATGAAAAAACAAAAAAGAAAGGTTGGTGTAGCGGGAGGCTTCATCAACCAAATGATGGGTAACAATGCAACCGAGCCTAAGGTAGGCGACGGTGCGACAATCTTAATGTATAGCGACAGACACGCATACGAGGTGATAGATGTATCCGAGGATGGAAATCAGTGTACACTTAGGGAAATGGACACGATATTTATCGGGTCGGGGTATGGTGATGAGAGGTATGAGTACCAATCCAATCAAAAGAACACCACCATAGACCTTGAGTGGAATGAGAAGAAAGGTTGTTGGGGTAAGGTGACATACACGATTGAAATCATCAAGTCATTAGCTAAAAAGTATTATAAAAAGTATGATTTTGAATGGGCTAATCAATTAGTGAAGGACTATGGGCTTGAGTCATACCAACATTTATACGCAGATCCGAGCGCAGACAATTACTATAACCAAATGAAGTTAATTGATGGCTTGACCAAGCGATACAAGAACTTTCATAAGGTGTCAGTCATCTTTGGAGTGATGCAAGAGTATCGTGACCCACATTTTTAACCAATAAAATTAGGATAAGTAAATAATTAGTATTAGATTAGCAATCAATTAATTAACACAATAAAATTTAACACAATGGGAAAAATGAAAGAACAATTTATGCTCCTAAGAGAGCAAGACACAAGACACGATGATGATGCGTATCATTACGACCAATGGCGATCAAGAGAACGTGAGAATACCGAGAAGGAGTATAGTATGTTTGTGGTAGAGAGCCTTACTGAGATGTTCAAAAAGATGGGAGGTAGCTATGAGAAGTAGGGATGAGGTGTCCCAATACTTTTGGGACTTTGGAAAGGCAGTATGCATCTTCAAGGATGACACGTTCATAGAGTACACCTGCGACAAGTATGAACTATGCGACATCATAGGCAAGGAGGTTGTCACCGATGGTGGTGGTGATTGGGTTATTGATGACTACGACCTCTCATACAACCAAGATGGTGACCTATGTAGGGCGATGGTAGACATCAACTACTACACGCCATACCAAGAAGACCTAGAGGCATTATTTACTAACCTAAAAATGATAAAGTAATGGCAAAGCTATATAAGACATCGGGAGAGGTTGTCCAAGATGTGGACATCTCTTCACTAAAGAAAATGCAAGAGTTGGTTGGTGGATACATCGAGATTGTTGTAGGCAATAAGGATAGGGTGCTAATCGTAAACGAAGAGGGGCTACTAAATGGTCTTCCATATAATGAGAATGCAAGTCTAGTGTACGGACACCCTTTGGTTGGCGATGTGATTCAGTGTACTATTAAAGAACTAAATGAGAGGTCATGATACATATAACGAAAGATAACTTTGTTTGGTTGGATGTGACCGATCAGTTAACCCAATCGCCAAAGGCGTGGGTAGAGAATGAGATATACGCAGTACACGATGATGACTCAGAGTCACTACTTGAGTCAATAGATGAGGTGATAGAGGCTATAAACCTAGGACTGCGATTGTGTATAGAGGGTGGCTATCTGCCCTCTAAATACACACCACAAGAGAAGTGGTGGCATAAGGCAAAGAAGCTAGTCAAGGATGGCTATGTATATGTGCGATGGAACGATGTAAAAATACCAATGTAATGGATAGAAGTAAACGAATAAAGGAGATGACTGACAAGGTCTGCTCACTCCTACTAGAGAAGAACGATGCGTATGGTGACTCAGCGTTGAGTCCCTTGAACATCTTCAGCAATGGCACGTCAGTAGACTCGTTGTGTGCGAGGATAGATGACAAGCTATCAAGGATAAAGAACAGAGGGTTGAACGACAATACCGAGGACACGTTAACCGACCTGATTGGATACCTTATCCTGCTGAGGATAGCAATCGAAGAGAATGAGAATAGTTATTGGACTAAAACAAGTACGCTATGAGAAGTCAAGTGATGTAATGCTCAGGATCATGGAGAAATGGGATTCATACCGAGAGTTGAGCAAGAGAGACAAGGCGTTTATTGAGTGGCAGTTGAACTTTATAGGAGACACTGCCGTGATTGAATACAAGCGCAAGATAAATGAATTATGTAATGAATTATTAGTAACAACAAAAAGTAAATGAAATGAAAAAGGAAGTATTTAACAAGTACGCTGATGGTGTGTCAACACTATTCAGTATAAGCAAGGGAGACCTATTCGAGAAGAGCAAACACCGAGACATTGTGAACGCACGATACCTATTGTACTACCTCTGCGTGAATAGACCAATGGCGATCACAAAAATCCAAGAGTTTATGGATGAGAACGGCTACAAGGTTGCCTACTCAAACGTGAAGTATGGTGTTGAGACAATGAAGAAGAAAGTTAGGAGGGATGCTGACTATAAACAGGCATATAAAAACCTAAGGAATGTATAACTTAAACGACATATGGTCTCAGGCATACAAAGATAGCTATGCCATACCACTAAACGGCAAGGGGTATGAGTCTAGGGTTGTGTATGGGGTTAAGATTGTCCGTGACAAATCCACGGGGCATATCCAAATCCTTAACACGATGAGGGGCGAGTACTACCATAAACTTTCATTCGATGAATTAGATATTTTTTATCAACATGGTTGGCGTTACGGAATTTATTCCTTAAATTTGACGAACTATCTACGAATGTTGGATTCAATCAAGGAGTCTATCAAGGCTGAGGTCAACGGGTTGAATAGGCTAAGGAAAGTTAAGGTGTTAAAGACAAATAGGGATTTAATGCTAAACAAATACAATACGATTAATAATAAATTAAATAAATTAAAATGAAAACGAAATCAGTTTACGAAAACTTATCTTCGATAAACATCAAGGATAAGATTGAGACAAAGGGCAAGATGGACTACCTATCATGGGCAAACGCTTGGCAATTATTAAAGAAGAACTACCCTGAGGCTACACGGGTTGTGTATGAAGACCCACAAACGGGATGGAACTACTTCACGGATGGTCGTTCAGCGTGGGTAAAGGTTGGCATAAAGGTTAACGACCTTGAGCATATTGATTACCTACCGATTATGGACTTCCGTAACAATGCAGTGCCTATCGATAGGGTTACTGCCACTGATGTGAACAAGACCATCCAACGATCAACTGCAAAGGCTATCGCAATGCACGGATTAGGTCTGTCGCTATGGACGGGCGAGGATGTTCCCGAATTGGTAACTGCAAAGAAAAATACCACTGAGCCGAAGTTAGTTGAGTTAAAGATTAACGATGAGAATTGGGTTAAGGTGATGAAGTATGTTTCCGACAATAAGAGTCTAGGTCTAAGCAAGATTGTTGAGCAGTTAGAACGGAAGTATAAGGTTACATCAACCATTAAGAAGAGCATAGCGAGTGCTATTAAATAGAGTGATATGGATATACTAGAGATATTAAAGGATGATGTGAAGTACTATGGTGAGTTTGGTAAGCAGTACCTATCAAACTCTGACATAAGTACGCTACTAACAAACCCCAAGGCGTTCGGTATAAGCAGACCTGACAATGCAAACTTTGCAAAGGGTAGACTATTCCATCAGCTAATCTTAGAGCCTGAGAAGGCAAGTGAGTGGGAGTTTGTTGATGTAGGATCACGAAATACAAAGGCATACAAGGAGTTTATTGCCGAGAGGGATGTTGAGTTTGCCCTCCTACAAAAGGAGGCTGATGAGATAAGCCAATTGGTTACAACGATGATGTCTAACGTTGACTTCTACGATGACATCAGGCACGATGAGAATCAGTATGAAGTACCTGCAGTCGGAGAGATTGAGGGCGTGATGTGGAAGGGTAAGGCTGACATTGTACACCCTGACATGATCATAGACCTGAAGACCACTAGCAAAATCGATGACTTCAAGTGGTCAGCAAGGAAGTATAACTACGATAGTCAGTGCTACATATACCAACAACTATTTGGTAAGCCGTTGGTGTTCTATGTTATTGACAAGACTAACAATATGCTAGGCATATTCAGACCAACCGAGGAGTTCATCCGTGGTGGTGCTGACAAGGTTAAGAGAGCAGTTGATGTGTATAACAAGTTCTTTGGTGACAATGCCACCGAGGACATAAACTACTTCTATGTTGAAGATTATTTATAGGATACTTGGCTTGTATACATATGAGCCAAAAGATAAACGTGTCATGTGGGTGGATGTTCCAATGACTTGCAAGACACGTGATGATAAAGACAAACTTATATCATCGATTGTAATAGACTTGGAACGTAAAATTAAAATCATTTAAAATGAAAGAAAAGATTTTTGCAGATGGTTTCTCATTCAAGAGAAACGAAAACGCACCTGACTTCGTAGTAGGTCGGATGTCTATCAAGGTTGAAGACGCAGTCGCATGGCTGAAGTCTAACGCAAGTAATGGTTGGGTGAACCTCGACATTAAAACATCGCAGAGTGGTAACTACTACTGCGAGTTGGATACTTGGAAACCAACCAACAATACTGAGAAGCCTAAGAGTGAGGCAGTATCAGAGAATCTGCCGTTCTAAGCAGATAGTGAAAGGCAAGGGGGACTTGTTCCCCCTTTCTTTACGCCTAGAGTGTGTCGATTTTTACATCCCTATATAGTAGTAGTAGTATTTATATATATATATATTTTCTTTTCCTGTATAAGAGTAAAAAAATCGACATTATCGACAGTAGTATTGATTATCAATAACTTATAAAATCAAAATTGACATTAAATCGACACAAGATGACATCATTAATAACAATATTCAAAAATATCAAGGAAGTTGATGCCCCATTCTACCGAGATGTATCGGTTGCATTGGATAGGATTAAGTCAGGGGCTAACAAGGACACCATAAAGATGATACGTTCATGCAAGGACAAGGGTGAACGTAATGAATACAAGAAACTACTCCCTGCAATATGCTTCAGTGGTCAGTTCAACAAGCGTAGTGATAGCTCACTGATACTACATAGTGGTATCATATGCTTGGACTTCGATGACTATGAGAAGAAGAAGGATATGCTTCAGGAGAAGGAGACGCTATGCAAGGACAAGTATGTATACTCCGTGTTCATATCACCATCAGGGAATGGCTTGAAGGTATTGGTTAAGATACCACAGGATCCTGACAACCACGTTAACTACTTCAACGCACTGATGAAGCACTTTGACTCAACACACTTTGATAAGACTTGCAAGAACCTGTCTCGGGTTTGTTATGAGTCATATGACCCACTCATACACATCAACGAGAACTCATCCGTATGGGACAAGATTGATGAGCCTGAGTACAAGGAGGTGAATACATACAGAGACAGACCTACCATACCAATCACTGACGAGAACAAGGTGGTTGACATATTGGTTAAGTGGTGGACAAAGAAGTACCCTATGGTTGAGGGTCAGCGTAATCAGAACGTGTTCATATTGGCTATGGCTTTTAACGACTATGGAATTAATAGGTCACTTGCAGGGTATGTGCTATCGCAGTATGTCACTGAGGACTTTACTCACGCAGAGATTGAGAGGACTATAAGTTCAGCGTATGCGAACACACAAAACTTTGGCACGAAGTACTACGAGGATGAGGACAGGGTCAACCAAGTGAAGACCAAGCTAAGAAGGGGGGTGTCAAAAAAGGAGATACGCTACCAACTTCAGGAGGCAGGGTTGGAGGGCGAAACAATTGATGCCGTTGTAGATCGTGTAGAGAGGGAGAACTCTAACCTTAGCTTTTGGACTAAGACTGAGAAGGGTGTGATAAAGATTGTGCCAATACTATTCAAGCAGTTCTTGGAGGACAATGGCTTCTACAAGTACTGCCCTGAGGGTAGTAAGAACTATGTGTTTGTCAAGGTGACCAACAACCTTATTGACCACACCACTGAGAAGGAGATTAAGGACTTCATCCTGAACTACCTGATTGACTTTGATGACACAAGCATATACAACTACTTCGCTGATAGTGTTCGATACTTCAGGGAGGAGTTCCTTACGCTATTGAATACGATTGACATATACTTCATCGAGGATACCAAGACTACGTCATACTTGTACTACAAGAATTGTGCAGTGAAGATAACTAAGGACTCGGTTGAGACCATTGACTACCTTGACTTGGGTGGATATGTGTGGAAGGATCATGTGATTGACAGGAAGTTTACGATGTGTGAGTACGATGGGTCTATGTACATGAAGTTCATCAGCAGGATATGTGGCGATAACAAGAGCAGGGTTAAGACCATGGAGTCTACGATTGGATTCCTTATGCATGGGTATAAGAACCTAAGCTACTGCCCGGCAGTGATACTGAACGATGAGGTAATATCAGACAACCCTGAGGGTGGAACAGGAAAGGGGTTGTTTATGAATGCGTTGTCGCAG
>JAAGZR010000165.1 GCA_024206155.1 Aliivibrio sp. | reverse complement strand
TCAAGGCTGCCACTATACAAGCTTAAAGTTCAGGCAAAAATTATGGCAATATCAAATAACTCAAAGCATGAGTCGTCGTGGTAATTGCTGGGATAATAGTCCAATGGAAAGGTTCTTTAGAAGTTTAAAAAGTGAATGGATACCTAAGAATGGTTATAAAAGTTTTGCTGAAGCAAAACATTCAATAACCAAGTATATAATTAGTTACTTCAGTAATATCAGGCCTCATCAGCATAATGATGGGTTACCACCGAACCTTGCAGAGCAACAATATTGGTTAGAATATAAAACGGTGGCCAGTTTTACTTGACCACTACAGTTTGAAACTTGGCAATAATGTCATTAATAGAGATTAGTGTTTTAAAGCGATAATCAGCATAGTAGCTATATTTTGCTTGAATGATGTGTTTTAGCTCTAAGTACACCAATAAGGTTTTTAAAGGCAATTGACGAACATTGCTGTCTTTAGATAAACGCAGCAATTGAGTCTCCCACGTTTCTGATGACTTATAGATGTCATCCAACACATATTGAATAGCTTCTCTATCAGGGGTATCACCATAAACAAAGTTTTCTAATACATTTAAACCTGAGGTATTGGCAAGAACGGTACAAAATGAGAGATTGCCATCTCGCCCAGCACGACCAATTTCTTGCGAGTAGTTTTCAATGGATTTGGGTAAATCAAAGTGAATGACTTGGCGAATATCTGATTTATCTACCCCCATACCAAAAGCAATAGTAGCGACAATACAGTTAATGTCGCCATTCATAAATTGGTGTTGAATAGATTCTCTAATGTCGTGTTTTAGTCCGGCATGATAGGCTTTGGCCTCAATACCATTAGATTGTAACCATTGAGCCACGTTTTCCGCTGTTTGCTGAAGAGTAACGTAAACAATACTTGCCTGATCTGGCTTTTGTTTTAACGTTGCAAACAGTGCTGAACGTTTCTGCTCTTCTTCTACAGGTATAATTGAGATATCTAAGTTAGAGCGATAGAAGCCCGTGATAACCACATTCTCTTTTGTAATATTAAACTTCTTCCCCATGTCTTCAATAACCGCTGGTGTTGCTGTTGCGGTTAACAAGAGAACTTGAGGTATATTCAGTTCTTCACAATCTTGTGGCAACTTTAAATAATCAGGTCGAAAGTTATGACCCCACTCTGAAATACAGTGCGCCTCATCGACAACAAGTAAAGAGATATTGATTTGAGCGATAAACTGGCGGAAGCGTTCGTTTTTTAATCGCTCAACAGAGATCATTAAAATATTAATCTCCCCATTTCTTACCCCTTGTAAGATCGCTTGAGTCTCTTCACGAGTTTGAGTTGAATCAATCGATGCAGCAGCAATGCCTTTGCTTTTAAGAAACGTAATTTGGTCTTTCATTAAGGCAAGCAAAGGGGAAATTACGAGGGTTAGATTAGGCAATAAAAGAGCAGGTAGCTGATAGCATAATGATTTACCTGAACCAGTAGGGAAAATAGCCGCAGACGAGTGGCCATCGAGCACCTTCTCGATAACGTGTTGTTGACCACCTCTTAGAGAGTCAAAGCCAAATACCTCTTTTAATGTCTGCTGATAATTCATTAATAATCTACCTTTTTTCTCATGCTTTTAGTTTGGCCACGCTGGGTTTTGTTATCCACTCGTTTGCGTTGAGAGCTGCGTGTTGGTTTTGTTTCTCGGCGCGCTTTTTGAGTTTCTGCCGCTGATAATATTAACGTTTTTAGACGCTCAAGCGCATCATCTCGATTTTTTTCTTGAGTTCTAAATTGTTGTGCTTTGAGCACGATAATGCCTTCTTTAGTGATACGGCTATCTTTCATTTTTAATAGACGCTCTTTATAGAAGGCAGGTAACGTTGATTTTGCAATATCAAAACGAAGATGAATGGCACTTGAGACCTTATTCACATTCTGTCCACCCGCACCTTGAGCTCGAATCGCAGTCAGTTCAATTTCCCAATCGGCTAATTGGACTTGGTTTGAAATGGTTAGCATGTAATAAACCTATGATCGTTGTTCTAATAGAGGGTATACTATCAGTTAGCGTCAATGCGCACCATTTTCAATACAAAGGTAATTTCATGAGTGTAAAAGAAGAACTGCAAAAAATTCATCACCGTCTAGATCGTTGTAAGAACCGTTTAGCGGCAGCAGAAAAGCGCGATGATAAGCCTGTCGTTAAGCAATTCTTGCAGGAAATTCAAACACTAGAAAAGAAAATCACTAAGCTAAAAGGTAAGCAGCAATACGAAATGGGCAACAAGGGTACTGAAGTTCGTAACCTTGAGTTCAAGCGTGCTATTACTAAAGCTGAGCAAGCAGATATGGGTCAACTGAAAAAATCGGTTCGCGGTTTAGTCGTTGTTCACCCAATGACAGCGCTTGGCAAAGAGCTAGGACTTAAAGAAATGACAGGTTTTGCGCCACAAGCGTTCTAAGAATACCAATCGTAGTAAATAACTGATCATCCTAGCTGGTTAAAATGCTCGATAACTGTGTTGAAATTTTTGATTGTAGAATAACTACTTATCGAAAAATTTCGCCTTGTTCTCAAGCATTTCTCCTGCGCTATTTCTGTTCACTTACTTACTGTGATTGGTATAACTTTTCATTTCAAACTAAAAACACACGTACGTGTTGAAATATAAATAGCCATGATATCGATAAGAGCATGGCTATTTTTTTAAGTAATTCATTCATACATCAGCTATGATGTCCGCTATTATTCATTATCAGAAAATTACATGACACACTCTAAATCTGCTCCTACAAAAACACCGATGCACCCTCGCAATAAACATAATGAAAATTATGATTTTCCTGCGTTGATCGCAACGTCGCCTGAACTGAAAGCATTTGTTGAAACGAATCAATATGGTAATGAATCAATCAACTTTTCAGATCCTCTTGCTGTTAAAGCGCTAAACAAAGCATTATTAGCACATTTCTATGATGTACCATTTTGGGATATTCCAGAAGGTTACTTATGCCCACCAATTCCAGGTCGTGCAGATTACATTCATAACATTGCTGATTTACTTGCAATCACTAATGACGGTGAGATCCCAACAGGTAAAAACGTGCGTGGTTTAGATATCGGTGTGGGTGCTAACTGTGTGTACCCAATCATTGGTCATCGTGAATATAAGTGGAATTTCGTTGGTTCTGATATTGATCTTCAAGCGCTTAAAATGGCGTCGTTTATTGCAAACAATAACCCAAGTCTGAAGAAGGGTATTGAGTGTCGTCAGCAGAAAAATGAAGAGAATATCTTTAGAGGTATTATCAAGCCACAAGATGAATTTGCGTTCACCATGTGTAACCCTCCGTTCCATGCATCAGAAGCAGAAGCAACAGCAGGATCTGAGCGTAAACAACAGAATCTAGCGACAAATAAATCGAAGAAAGGTCACGCTTACAATGAATTAAAAGGCGTGAAAAAACTGAATTTCGGTGGTCAAAAAGCAGAGCTTTGGTGTGAAGGTGGTGAATTAGCATTCATTACTAAAATGGCAAAAGAGAGTTGTGAATTTGCACTGCAAGTTCAATGGTTTACGACATTGATTTCTAAGAAAGAAAACGTAGAAGCTTTATATCAAGAACTTGCACGATTAGGTGTTAAAACTATCAAGACAGTTGATATGGCTCAAGGTCAGAAAATCAGCCGTTTTGTGGCATGGACATTCCAAGCTAATGTAAATTTGTAAGCTTTTAGATGCTAATTTTATTCCTTATCTATCAATGAGTTAGTTATAAAATGTTTCTAAATTTGACTAAACGTAAATTACAGACACATTCAGTAACAATCTCTATGATTTAACATTAATAATTTCAATCATTTAGCTGTCAGAATACACAGAATTCGACAGTTAAATGGTTATTTTATGAAATCAAAAACTCTTCTTGCTTCGTTAATTAGTGCGGCCTTTCTTGTCGGTTGCAGTGATGAAGCGGCGACAAAAACAGCACCTCCTGCCCCTCTTGTAGCAACCCATACCGTAGAGTCTATTCAATACCAACAAGGTAAAACTTATATTGGCCGTATTGAAGCGATGGAAGATGCGTCTATTGTTGCTCATGTTTCTGGTTATATTCAGTCTCGTTCATTTAAAGAAGGCCAAATGGTTGAGAAGGGCGATGTACTTTTTCAGATCGATCCTTCTACCTTTGAAGCGCAAGTAGCCAATGCCAAAGCGGGTATCACTCAAGCGAATGCAGCATTAAAAAAAGCACAACTTGATTTCCAGCGTGGTAAAAATCTACTTCCTAAAGGCAACATTAGCCAAGCTGAATTTGATGGCTTAACCGCACAATTATTAAGTGGTGAAGCACAAGTTGAGTCGGCTCAAGCGCAATTAAAATTGGCGGAAGTTAACCTTTCTTACACTACTATTACCGCCCCATTTTCAGGACGTATTAGCGACAGTAAAGTCAGCATCGGTGATTTGGTTTCACCGGCTTCAGGTGTATTGACTACTTTGGTGAGTTTAAACCCAATTCACACCCGTTTTACCATTAGTGAGCGCGAACGTTTATTAATGGGGATCGATCAAGTAAAAGGCGATGGTGATGGTGCATCAAGCCAAGTTGAAGTCGTTCTAAATCTTGAGAATGGTAAAGAATATAATCATCTAGGTAAGATAGATTACATTGGTAACCGTATCGACCAAACCACAGGTACGTTAACGCTTCGTGCATTGGTTCAAAATCCTGATTTCACCTTGCTTCCGGGTCAGCATATCAACGTAAATCTACGAGAAAAGAAACCAACGGACGTTATTGTTACGCCTCGTCGTGCGGTGCAAAGTGACTTAGAAGGCAGCTTTGTGATGGTACTGACGGAAGGAAATATTGTTGAACGACGTAATGTTA
>JAAGZR010000164.1 GCA_024206155.1 Aliivibrio sp. | reverse complement strand
TGTTAATGCTCAAGGGAAGATATCATTACAAGGTGATAGATTTGAAAGACAGAAGCAATTACTTGAAGAGGAAAATATATTAATAAAGGATGATGGAAGTATTTCAAACTTTAAACAAGTAGTTATGTCTTAAAACACAACTACTTATTTTTATATGCTATTTTTCAAAATTATTGACGAACGCCTTTTAGCATTAAGTCTTGTTGCATGGTTTTTGCTTCATCAGTAATAACAGCGTAGTTAGTATCTGTTGTAAAACGTAACTTACCATCCACTTTGATTGTTGCCCGTACAGAGTAGCTATGATTTGCTTGAATATCTGCTGTATCAAACTCTAAAGAATAATCAAATGGAGATGATTTTTCTGCGGCCTCAAAAGTTTGCTCAGAAATCGTTTTTGATGGTGCATCAGCTAATGATACATCAGCCAGCGTCACTGTAATAACCGCATTTTCAGGTAATGCTATGCGCTCACGGTAACCAACACTACCCGTGACTACTTGTGTCTCAGCCACTTCAATTACGTCAGTATTTGCAGCATCAGTTTGAGTTACTTCCTCTTGAACTACCACTTCTTGTATTACCGTTTCTTTTTCAGATTTATCTGTTGAATTACAGCCAACCATTGTAATCCCTGTAGCCACCGATAACGCCACTAATAATGATTTTTTCATTTTATTCTCTCTTTAGTTATATATTTTGATAAAAACAATATAAATATAAACTTAATATATTAAACTGTCTTCTCATCGGCTCTATCTTTTACAGAAAACTAACTCAACGACCGTAAAATTACACGCCCCTGGTGTTATCCTGACCTAGTTAACATATTGTTTAACTTATTGAACTCAAACTGAATCTACCTCACAATAGAATAATTACGTTACTGGTACTAAGGCAAAGAAATGAATAAAGCATTAAATGAGTTATTGACCCTCCTACAGCTAGAACAATTAGAACAAGGTTTATTCAGAGGGCAAAGTGAAAACCTTGGTTTACCGCAAGTGTACGGTGGTCAAGTCATTGGCCAAGCGCTTTCAGCAGCTCGTTATACCGTAGATAACGCAAGAACGGTGCATTCTTTTCATAGCTACTTTCTTCACCCTGGTGACCCAGAAAAAGCGATCATTTATGATGTTGAAAATCTAAGAGATGGTCGCAGCTTTAGTACTCGTCGTGTTAAAGCCATCCAAAATGGCCGTCCAATTTTCTATTTAACCGCTTCTTATCATGGTGATGAACCTGGTTTTGAGCACCAATCATCAATGCCTGACATTGCTGGCCCTGAAAACTTTGCTTCAGAAACGCAATTAGCAGAAGCCATTAAGCACGTACTTCCACCAGCGGTTCAGAAAATATTTTGTGGCGAAAAACCGATTGAAGTTCGCCCTGTTAATATCGTTAATCCATTAGCACCTAAAAAAGCAGCACCCACACAGCATTTATGGATCAAAGCAAACGGCGATTTGCCAGATAACCAATTAATTCATCAATATTTATTAGCTTACGCTTCTGATTGGGGATTTTTGCCAACAGCATTACACCCACATGAAGTCAGCTTATTAACGCCAAATTTTCAAGTTGCTACGATCGATCACTCAATGTGGTTCCACCGCCCATTTAAAATGGATGAGTGGTTGCTTTACTCTATTGAAAGCACCAATGCGAGCGGCTCTCGAGGCTTAGTTCGTGGGGAGATATTTAATCAGAAAGGTGAGCTTGTAGCATCTGCAATGCAAGAAGGTGTTATGAGAATGAAGAAAAAATAACACTCAGCTTAAATAGCGCAGGTCTGGTATTACTCCTGACCTGCTGCTAAAAGCAATCTAATTACTGGAAATCTATAATGGTAGTTCTGTCGTATACTTCAAAGGTTCCATTGCAAATGTACTGGTAACATTCGAGATCCCATCAACACTATTCACTAATTTTTTATAGAAACCATCAAAGGCCTTCATGTCTTCTGATAATACTTTCATCATGTAATCATACTCTCCCGCCATTCGATAAAATTCCATCACTTCAGGAAAATCAGAAACCGTATCAACAAATTTGTTGTACCATTCTTGTGAGTGATTTGAGGTTTTAATCAAAACAAAAGCATTAAAACTTAACCCCAACTTTTCAGGATTAAGCAAAGCCACTTTCTTTTCTATTACTCCTTCTTCTTCCAGCCTTTTTAATCGCTTCCAGCAAGGTGTGGTGGTTAAATTTACAGCCTCGGCTAAATCATGTAATGAGATAGTGCTGTCTTTTTGCAGTAATGAAAGTAAGGTCGTATCCACCTTATCTAGCTCATGCTTTCCCATAAGTACCTCACAATAGAAAAATTTTCTCTTTTATAGCTGTAATGAAGTAAATATAGCAAAGTTTTTCTCAACATACAGAGGTAAATTAATCACATCGCTACTATTTGCATTGAGAATATTAAGGAAAGCATTATGTGTACAGATCATGATTGGATTAACAACGCTATTCGTAAAATTGAAGCAGACTACCAACGCTCTGCTGATACGCACCTAATTAAACTTGATTTGCCTATGCTTGATGGCATCGATTTATATCTGAAAGATGAGAGTACACATCCAACAGGCTCTCTCAAGCACCGTTTAGCTCGCTCTCTTTTTCTTTATGCTATTTCTAATGGCTGGATTGGTCCAAACACCCCAATAATTGAATCATCATCGGGAAGCACCGCAGTATCTGAAGCCTACTTTGCTCGCCTACTTGGATTGCCATTCATTGCTGTAGTCCCTCGTAAAACGGCAAGTAAGAAGATTGAGATGATTAAATTCTATGGTGGTGAACCTCACTTTGTAGAACGTTCTGATGAGATTTATGCTGAGTCTCTTCGTCTTGCTGAAGAGTTAGATGGCCATTATATGGATCAATTTACTTACGCTGAACGTGCAACAGATTGGCGTGGAAACAACAATATTGCAGATAGCATTTTTCGTCAAATGCAATTAGAAGATCATCCTGAGCCAACGTGGGTAGTAATGAATCCTGGAACAGGCGGCACATCTGCAACCATTGGTCGTTTTATTCGTTTCCAAAAATTCAACACTAAATTATGCGTTGTGGACCCTGAAAACTCAGTATTTCATGACTTCTATAAAACGGGGAATAAAGAGCTAACACTAGATGCTGGCAGTAAGATTGAAGGCATTGGTCGACCTCGTGTAGAGCCAAGCTTTATTCCCGGAGTTATCGATGAAATGCGCACAATTACGGATGTAGCAAGTGTTGCTACAGCCCGTTGGTTAGAGAGTATTCTTGGGCGAAAAGCCGGGGCATCTACAGGAACCAACTTATTTGGCGCACTTCAACTTGCTTGTGAAATGCAACAACGCGGTGAAAAAGGCTCTATCGTTACTCTACTGTGTGATAGTGGTGAGCGATACCTTGATACGTATTATAATGACGAGTGGGTTGAGAATAATATCGGTGATTTAACGCCGTGTTTAGAACAATTGGCTCGCTTTCAAACAACAGGTCAATTATAAAAACCAATAAAATAATAACGTCCCACTAGGATAATACCAATTGGTAATAACAATAAAAGCCATCGATCATCGATGGCTTTTTCATTACAATACAATTAAATAATCCTACTGAGATTCATTCTATTATGTCTACAGCAATCGTTGTTTTTAGTGGCGGCCAAGACTCCACTACCTGTTTAATTCAAGCTCTTACTCAATATGATAATGTTCATTGTATTACTTTTGATTACGGCCAGCGCCATAATCAAGAAATTGAAGTAGCAAAAAAAGTAGCGCTTGAACTGGGGGCAGCCTCTCACAAGGTGATGGATGTTGGTTTACTTAATGAGCTTGCCGCTAGTTCATTAACTCGTGACAATATTCCTGTTTCTCATGAGCTGCAAGAAAATGGCCTACCTAACTCTTTTGTCCCGGGTCGTAATATCCTGTTCTTAACACTTGCTGGTATTTATGCATATCAATTAGGGGCAGAATCTGTAATCACTGGCGTTTGTGAAACTGACTTTTCTGGTTACCCTGATTGTCGAGATGAGTTTGTAAAATCAATTAACCAATCTCTCGTATTAGGTATGGATCGTAAACTTCGTATTGATACTCCACTTATGTGGCTAAATAAAGCAGAAACTTGGGCACTTGCTGATAAATATGGCAAATTAGATTATGTTCGTAATCAAACACTAACCTGCTATAACGGTGTGATTGGTGACGGCTGTGGTGATTGCCCATCATGTGATTTACGTAAAAATGGGTTAGATGACTATTTAGAAAATAAAGATGCAATAATGGCTGATTTAAACGCCAAACTGTAAGTATAACTATCTAATTAAAAAAAAGGCCATCACTTAATATTAAGTAATGGCCTTTCTTTTTATCGAATTATCATTTCAATATTAATGCGAAATTCGCCCTTTAATATCATGATCTAATTCTTTATTTAACAACGCTTCTATATGACCTGGAGACTTAGTATTACCTGAGATTAAGCGATACATCGCAGGAATAACAAATAACGTTACCAAAGTAGCAAACGCCATACCAAAAAAAATAACTGTACCGACCGCTACTCGGCTTTCATAACCCGCGCCTGTAGACATAATCAATGGGATCGCACCGGCTAATGTCGTAAATGCCGTCATTAAGATTGGGCGTAAACGACGGGCGGATGCATCAACAATCGCTTGCTCTAGCTCAACGCCTTTATCACGAAGTTGGTTCGCAAACTCAACAATCAAGATCCCGTTTTTAGTCACCATACCGATCAACATGATCATACCGATTTGGCTATAAATGTTGAGACCTTGCCCCATTATCACTAGCCCTAAGAAACCACCAAATACCCCCATAGGAACGGTAAACATCACCACCATTGGGTTAATAAAGCTTTCAAATTGCGCCGCAAGTACCAAATACGCGACAAGCAATGCTAGCCCGAATACAACAAGAATACTTGATTGGTTTTCTTTAAAGTCTTTTGACTCACCAGTGTAAGCCACTGAAATATCACTCGGTAGCATTTCTATCGCTTTTGCATCCAGATAATCCAGAGCATCACCTAATGTCGCACCCTCTTTTAGATTGGCACTTAAGGTAATGGATTTCTGTTTATTGGTGTGCGATAAACGAATAGCAGACGCCACTTCATTGATTTTAGTTACCGTATCAAGTGTCACTAAGTCACCCGTAGCGGTTCTCATGTAAATTTGACTCAGATCCGCTGCATTGTTGAAGCTGTTTTCATCACCTCGTAAATACACATCGTATTCTTCACCACGATCCACATACGTGGTTTCACTTTTACCACCAAGCATGATCTCAAGGGTATCTGAAATATCAGAGATCTTAATACCTAACTCAGCAGCACGGTTGCGATCAACCGACACAACTAACTCTGGTGTTTTTTCAGAATAATTAATGTCTGCACCTTCCATCAATGGACTATTATTCGCTTCCGCTTTTAATATATCACCCCACTTTTGTAGCTCTTTATAATCAGAACCGCCAAGTACAAATTGTACGGGCTCACTTGAGCCACCACGGAAACCTGGCATCATTGGAAATACACGAACATCTGGGATATCTGCTAAGGTTTTACGTATCAAACCTAATCCTTCTTGAGCAGTTAACTCTCTGTCTGCCCAATCCTCTAAGATCATGATAACAAAGCCTGTTTGGTCACCTGCTTGACCACCAAACGCTGGCGATTGAATACTGAATGATTTTAAAAAGCCTTTACCCAACAATGGCATCAGTCTCTCTTCAACAATATCCATGTTCGCACTCATTCGATTATAACTGGTGGCATCCGCACCACGAACAAAGGCAAATAGTACGCCACGGTCTTCTTGAGGTGTTAATTGTGCTGGAACCTGCTTCATCAAGCCGTAACTGCCGCCGATACACGCCAAGATAACCACAGGTGCTAATAAACGCCATGCCACGGCTTTAGATACTGATTTGCGATAACCACGCTCAAGCCCTGAAAATAATCTATCAACAAATAAGTTAAAACGATTTGGTTTAACATTGGCTTTTAAGATCTTGCTGCCTAGTACAGGGGTCAGTGTCAAGGCTATCAATGATGAGAACAGCACTGACATTGCAAGCAATACAGAGAACTCAGTAAATAATAGACCGACCATGCCATCCATAAATGAGATCGGCAAGAATACCATGACCAAAACCAAGGTTGTTGCTATTACGGCAAAGCCCACTTCTCTTGTGCCTTTATAGGCGGCTAATAATGGCGATTCACCTTTTTCTAGATGATGGAAAATGTTCTCTACGACCACAATGGCATCATCAACCACTAGGCCAATCGATAAGATCAGTGCCATTAAGGTAATTAAGTTAATTGAAAAACCAAAGTAATAGGCGGCAATAAACGATGATATCAAAGAAACAGGTACGGTCACCGCAGGAATTAACGTTGCTCGTGCTTGGCCAATAAAAATGTACAACACTAATATCACGAGACCACCCGTAATAAAGAGCGTGCTATACACCTCAGAGATAGAACGATCGATAAATACCGTCGAGTCATAATCAATGGCTAAGCGAGTACCCTCGGGTAAAAACTGCTGTATTTTTGCTACTTCTTCATGGACTAAATTAGCCACTTCTAACGGGTTTGCGTCAGATTGAGGAACGATCCCCATACTTACGTTAACAACACCATCACTTTTAAACGTCGAATTTTCGTTTTCAGCACCAATGAACACATCAGCGACATCTTTTAGGTAAATAGAGGTGCCATCACTCGCCGTTTTTACAACAAGATAGTTAAAATCTTCTGCTTGGTTATATAAGCGCTCTGTTCGAACTGACATAACAATCGCGTCATTTCGCACCTCACCACCAGGGCTTTCAATATTCTCTGAGCGCAATGCGGCAGTAATATCGGATGCCGTAACTCCACGCCCTGCCATCAAATCTGGTTGTAGCTTTACATACATTACTTTGTAAAGCCCACCAGAAATATCAACTGAGCTAACGCCAGTGATCAAGCTAAAACGGTCAACCAATACACGCTCGGTATAGTCAGTTAACTCTGTTCTATCCATCACACTAGAACTTAAATTGATATAAAGCGACGCTTCTCCGCTGCCGTTGTTTTTAAAGACAATCGGATCGTCCGCTTCGTCAGGCAAACTTCGTTGAGCACGAGCCACTGCATCACGAACATCACTTACCCCCGTATTTAAGTCGTAACCTAAATCAAAGGTAATAGTAATACGAGACATGCCGTTACGTGTTGTAGATTCGATCTCATCAATGCCACTAATACCAGAAAGCTGATCTTCTAATACTGTTGTTATCTGGCTTTCAATAATGGTTGCAGAGGCTCCCTCATAACGAGTACTAATAGATACTACTGGGCTTTCAATATCTGGCATTTCACGTACAGCGAGTTTGCTAAAAGAAACCGCACCAAATACACACAACAATAAGCTAAGAACGATGGCAACAACTGGTCTTTTTACCGACGTATCCGATAACCACATAATTACTGTCCTTTAGCTACAGGCTGAGTCTCTTGTTCAAGCAACTTAACCGTTACCCCTTCACGCATATTAACTAAACCTTGAACCACAATATCCTGACCAATCTCTAAGCCAGATTCAATCACGACACGGTTTTCAACACGAGCACCAAGCGTAACTTGAGTACGTGTTACTTTATTATCATCACCAATAACGTACACATAACGTTTTGTACCAGAATACTCTAACGCTTGTACTGGAATGATTGGGGCACTAATAGAAGGAAAATCCAACTCTGCTGCCATTAGCATACCGGGCTTCATCTTTAGATCTTTATTTGGGAACTCAATACGCACACGTAAATTCAAAGTTTCTGCATTAATACGAGAATCAATACCCACGACTTTTCCTGAAAATACGGTATTTCCCCATGCTTGACTTGTCGCATCGACTGTCATACCCGTTGATAACATTGAAAGGTAACGTTCTGGCACTTGTAAATCTAACTGCATTAAAGTCAAGTTATCTAACGTCAGTAATTCAGTCCCTGCATTGACCATTTTACCGCGACTAAAATCAATAAACCCGACCGTACCAGAGAAAGGAGCAGAAATGTGAAGATCAGCTAAATTCGCATTTGCTGCCTCTAAACGAGCTTGCGCAATATCAACACTGGCTTTTTGGCCATCGATTTCCGTCTGAGTAATCGCGTTCTTTTTGGCTAAACGTTGAAATTCTTTCAGTTTACGTTTCTCATCATTCAAATACGCTCGCGCCTCTTTAATTGCAGCACTGGCTTTATCATCATTTAACTGAATTAAAAGCTGACCTTTTTTAACCTTTTGATTTGCCTTAACTGCAATTCGGTCAATTTTACCAGAAACCTCAGGAGAGATGATCACAGACTCCGCAGATTCTAATTTTCCGATTAACGATAATGATTGAGATATTTCATGTGTTGCCACTTCTTCAGAGACAACAGCAACCGATTGATTTACTCTTGGTTTCTTAGCATAAGAAGGTGTTGATAAAGTGCATGCTAATAAAACAGCAAGAGTAATAGACTTAGTTTGATTCATATTGATACTTATTATTTGAATTATTAAAATTACTTACCGACTCTAGTTTACCAAGTGAAAGCGGTTTTGTTCGTCAATGAATGTAAAGATGGTGCAATAAACTGTAAAAACAATCACTTCCATATGACCCTTTTTTATATTATTTGTTCAAAAATGGTGCTTTTTACCCCTTTTTGACGAAAAACCAATCATTCAAACCAAAAAACAAAGAAAAGTGCTTTACAGAAAAACGAAGTTTGCTATTATTCGCTGCGAACTTGGCAAGGTCGTTGGGAAAACTCTTGTTAAGTATAAAAATATCTCGTTGGGGGGGTTCCCGAGTGGCCAAAGGGAGCAGACTGTAAATCTGCCGCGAAAGCTTCGATGGTTCGAATCCGTCCCCCCCCACCATTATTCTTCTTAATTGTAGTAACGATTAAGATAACTTGATTGCTCCGTTGGGAAACGAGTTAATTAAGTATAAAAAAGCCCGCTGGAGGGGTTCCCGAGTGGCCAAAGGGAGCAGACTGTAAATCTGCCGCGAAAGCTTCGATGGTTCGAATCCGTCCCCCTCCACCATTATTCTTCTTAATTGTAGTAACGATTAAGATAACTTGATTGCTCCGTTGGGAAACGAGTTAATTAAGTATAAAAAAGCCCGCTGGAGGGGTTCCCGAGTGGCCAAAGGGAGC